>NZ_JAHREU010000011.1:35027-87460 GCF_020883145.1 Microcoleus sp. CAWBG27 | reverse complement strand
TCACTACGAACCAAATTTGGATGCGGACTAAAGTCCTCACTACGAACCAAATTTGGATGCGGACTAAAGTCCTCACTACGAACCAAATTTGGATGCGGACTAAAGTCCTCACTACGAACCAAATTTGATGTTTCTCCCAAAATTATCAATGAGATTGCTGTTTTTCCACACTTCCCAAATTCAACTTAGCACGCAACTCATCTTTAATCCGATTTAAAATAGAATCCTCATCCAAAGAAGCCAAAATCTTGCTCACCACAGCCTTCGGCCCCTCATCTCCCCAAGAAGCACCATTAGCCAAATAAGCCTTAGTAACTTGGCCGATTCCGTAGCAAGAAACCCCAGCAATTGCAGCTTGAGTCACAGCCACAGAAACATAAGGCCCCAAAGCCAAACCCCCCGTCGCCGGCGTCGCCAAACCCAACAATCCTTTCAAAGAACTTAAACCAAAATTCGCCAGCAATTCTCCCGCAGTAATTCCCCCCATACTAATCGCAATCTTTTGCAGCAATTCCACCGCGCCTGCTTCCGTCATCGCAATGCCGTAAACTTTAGAAAGTGTTAATATCATTACCACATCAATGACCGCACCGCTGAGCAGATCGATGACAGTAAGAGGATTCAGGGCGATCGCCACAGCTTTAGTCATTACCCCATTCCAGATAATCCGGTTAGCAGCATCATCGCGAATCTCCATTTTTCGCTGCACCAACTGCTCGTTAATATCCCCCGCACAGAGCATCGTATTCAGCGCCACCAAAGATTTACCTTCCCGGTCTAAAATCTCCAAAATTTTTAACTTTAAATCCTCAACTTGTGGCAAACTGCGCGTCATTTTTACTCCCATACTTCCATCGGGACGGCGCACCGCCTGCGCTGTCAAAGGAGAAGCCGCCGCCATCACAATTTCATCGGGAGATAGCAATTCTCTCACGCGATCGTCCCGGATTTTATGATAAATTGCCAGCCTATCTGCATCGGGATACTGGTCAATTTTATTAAACACTAATAACATCGGTTTTCCGGCTTCCCGCAACTGCGAAAGTGCTGCATATTCCACCTTCGTAATATCGCCAGCCACCACAAACAAAATCAAATCTGCTTGTTGCGCGACGCGGCGGGCTAAAAGTTCGCGAGTTTCGCCGTCAACTTCATCAATTCCCGGAGTATCGATTAATTCTACTTGCGACAAACGGTAAACAACTGGCGAAAGTCGAGCGGGTAAATCATCATCCTCAACACCATCTCCGACATCCCACTGGCCAATAGTTGTGGTGCGAGTCACCCCGTGAGTCGGGCCCGTTTCAAACACATTTTGACCCAAAAGCGCGTTCAAAACCGAAGATTTTCCCCTTCCTACCATCCCAAACACAGCGATTTGCACGCAAGCGCGCTCTAGCTTGTCAAGCATGGTTTCCAAGCCACCAATTTCCGGCTCCAGTCCAGTTCGCTCTTGTGCTGTCAAATCGAGATTTTCTACTATATCTCGCAGAGCATCTTTGGCGCGGCGCAGGTTGAGTTCTGCTTGAATGTCTGCGAAGCTTAATATTGTGTCGTCTAATTCGCGATCGACATTTGAAAAATCCGATACTTCAGTCATAAAAAATATTCGGTAAGTGGGAAACGAGCGAGTCTTTAGACCTGAGAGGAAAGCTCCAAGAGCGGTTTCAACCGCCTTGAATCCCCTTTCGGGGTTAGAGGGGTATGGTTGCCCCTCTGTGGAGATATGGTTGTCTCCGAATCCCTTTCGGGTAATGTTCGCTTTGCCAATGTTATAAGGGCTTGTTAGGCTAGCAGCACTGTTTCAGTGACTTTAAAACTGTTTAACCACTAGCGACAGAGCGGAAAACTAGCGTCGCATTCTCCGGTGTCGTGACCCAAATAACGTAGTCAGTTAAGACTTAGGCTGGTCAGTATAGCTTGCAATTTCTTACAAGCTCAGTCTCTTTAGATCTGAGTTACTGACTGTTACCTGATGTTATAGCTTTGCTTAAAGTTTCTACCGATATGATGCTATTCTAGCTTTTTCTGTGGGCTTTGTACATTGGGGACGGGATAATGCTCGCGACTGTCAAATTAAATCTGACGAGCTTTGTATCTCTCGTTTATAGCCGAGTCTCGATCCCCCTAAATCCCCCTTAAGAAGGGGGACTTTGAATGTTTCCGGTTCCCCCCGATCTAAGGGGGAGTAGGGGGCAAGAATGCGGGGGGATCGGGCCTCGGCGGCAAACAGAATTCTCTGAATAAGTTTGACCTTAACTTGACACCAATGAGCAATGCTGTGTCGCTACAAATGTCAGGTAAAATCCATTTAATTTACAACAATGATTAACCCGATAAAAATTGCCAGTTATCCATTTCCCTTACGTGTAATAATTTTCCTATTAATCTTGGCAGCAGTCTGGCTACCGCTAGCCGCACCAATTTATCTCTTAGTTAAAGATAGCAACCTAGCAACCATTCTGACAATGGGATTGTTGTTTACCGAGTTTTTGTTTCTACTTCCGCGCTGGGGAAAACAGGTTTACGGACAAACGCAATTGCTCAAAAGTTACGGTTTAGTGAATACGCGACAAAATGGTTTTGAGCTTTTGACTGGATTGGCGATCGGCATTTCGATTACTTTCACCCTATTTTTGGTGCAAGGACTGTTTGGCTTTGTCGCATGGCAAAATTCTCATAATTTGCCGAGAATCATCGCAGAAGGGCTATTAAGCGCCCTGGGAGTGGGTTTTGCGGAGGAGTTGGTATTCCGGGGTTGGTTGTTCGACGAGTTGCAGCGGGATTACAGTTATCCGATGTCTGTGCGGGCGAACAGTCTGGTGTTTGCCCTATCTCATTTTATCAAATCCGTGGAGGGAATGCTGCGGACTTGGCCTCAGTTTCCGGGGCTGTTGTTGCTGGGTTTGATACTGGTTTTGGCAAAGCGAAGCCGTCAAAATCGATTGGGTTTGTCGATCGGGCTTCATGCAGGTTTAGTCTGGGGATACTATATAATTAACGTCGGAGAGTTAGTGCGATATTCTGGTTCTGTCCCGGATTGGGTGACTGGAATTAACGGCAATCCGTTGGCTGGTGCGATCGGGCTATTGTTTTTGAGCGTGTTGGCTGTGGGAATGCGACAGATGTCGGAACAGTCCAAAGGTGTGTAATATATCGATCGGGTGCGTCGCTATCAGATTGTTGGGATTAAGTTAGGAATTTTTTATGGCGACACACCCTACAACTACTTAGGCTTATGTCTCAGAATTTTCAGATAATTAGCATCTCTGGTGAAATCATGGGCGGAACACCTGTTTTTATTGGCACTAGGGTTCCTGTCCAAACACTTTTTGACTATTTAGAAGCTGGAGAATCAATTGATGATTTTTTAGATGGATTTCCCACTGTAACTAGGGAGCAAGTAATTGCTCTGTTGGAAGTTCTTAGAAAACAATTGATTGCGATGGTGGCGGGAAAAAAGCAAAAAAGCAAAAGAGTAAAGGGCTAAGAATTTCAAGTTGCAGCACACGCAACCCGAAAACCGTCGAAATTGCCGTGGAAATCTGGCGTATAGACGCCGCGAAAAGCAGAACGGCACTCGCCCGAAATGCCACTCCAAAAACCCCCGCGCAACAGCCGCTTTTTACCCTGTCCACCACTTTCCCAAGCACTACCATCAGTCGGCGCACCATCATAATTATCGTGCCAAATATCTTGACACCATTCCCAGACATTCCCGTGCATATCGTACAGTCCAAAACTATTAGGTGGAAAACTACCCACAGCAGTTGTTTTTTGACGGTAGATTCCTTTGGGTGCGCGAGCGTAAGGAGAATTCCCATTATAATTAACTAAATCCGGGGTAATAGTATCTCCAAAATAAAAAGGTGTCGTCGTTCCCGCACGACAAGCATATTCCCATTGGGCCTCACTAGGCAATTTGTAATTGCGTCCAGTAAGTTGAGATAACCTCGCACAAAACTCTGTAGCATCATGCCAGGATACTTGCTCGACAGGCAAATTAGCGCCTTTAAAATAAGAAGGATAAACCTTGAGGTCAATTTTGACTTTCGGTAAATTTGCCACAGCACGCCATTGAAGCTGAGTCACCTGATATCTGCCCATAAAAAAAGGGGCGATATTAACAGTACGCTGCGGCTCTTCATCGTTACTTCTTCCTGCTTCCAAATTTGGGGAACCCATGACAAAACTACCCTCAGGAATTGCCACCATTTCTAAAATAATAGCAGGGGCAAGCGTTTCGGAAAATACCTGTACTTGACATTGAGTGCGCTTGACAATTCGCCCCCTTGAATTCACTGTCACAGTTTCAAATTCAACTGTTTTTAGGGGAGTTGATGATACTTTTTTCGGTATTTTTTCTGGTGGCGCTGCCAATTCTGCCCCCACACAATCCGCACGCGAAGCTTTTAAAAGATCTATTCTTGTCGGATTAGTTGAAATTAAAGTAGCAGCATCAGGTGGGAATAAAGCTGGTAACGGTGCAGGCTGCGACAAAGATAAAATTGCTTGTAATGCTTCCCCTGCATTTTGATAGCGCTGACTGAAATGGTCGCGCACCATTTTATCTAAAATATTAGCTAAATAATTGCTAACACTAGCTCGCTCGCGCCAAATAATCTCTCCTGTATTCAGATCTTCTGGTAATTTAAAAGGAGGTTGGCCGGTCAATGCTTGAATCCCAATCATCCCTACTGCATGAATATCACTGGCAAGTTTAGGTCTGCGGTTCGCTTGTTCGCTTGGCATATAACCAGAAGAACCAATTGCAATAGTTGAGCTACTTTGCCCATCAACATTAACAACTATTGTGCTAACTTGCTTAACAGCACCAAAGTCAATCAGGACAATTTTACCATCGTGGCGGCGCATTATATTAGCAGGTTTAATATCGCGATGAATTACATTTTGCTGGTGAACGACAGCTAAAATTTCTAAAATATCGCACAATAATGTAATAGTATAAGATTCGCTGAATTTTTTACCCGGAGTCAGTTCTTTCGTCAGGTCTTGTCCTGCGATAAAATCTTGCACCAAATAAAATTCCCCATGTTCCTCAAAGTGGGCCCAAAGCCTCGGGATTTGGTCGTGCAGCTTACCCAGCTTGTACAGGGTTTCGGCTTCACTGTCGAACAAGCGTTTGGCAATTGGTAGAATGTCGGGATTGGAGTCTTTTGGTTTAAAATGTTTGACAACGCACTGAGGATGTCCGGGCAAGTCTAAATCTTTGGCTAGGTAAGTGTCGCCAAAAGCGCCTTGTCCCAAGAATTTGATAATTTGATAATGATTGCGGAGGGTACGACCTAGCATAGTTTTCAGGAAATGCAGTGGAAGTTAGGATATATTGTCGCACAAAAAGTAATGAGATGCTTAAACTCAGAATCGTTTCCACAATTATACTGCTAGTTAGTGCCAGTTGTTCATTTCCCGCACAGGCGCAAAATCCTGCACAAACAAAGCAAAATAATTCTTTAGTTCAAGTCCAGCCAACCCGCGAACAAATCCTCAATGCTTGCGTACAGAATCGCGCGGAAACTCTGCCAAATCCTTTTACCGATGTGCCGCGCAATCACTGGGCTTACAAAGCAGTTTTGACGATGTATTATTGCGGTGCTTACCGAGAAGCAACTGCGCCTGCTTTAATTCAAGAATTGCTGGAATCAACACAAACAAATTGACTATTCCGCATTTCATCAGGGGCCCGAAACCTGGTTTTTTAGGCACAGTCCAGGACGCAATTCTCATATTAAATCAAGGTATGTTGTTGCGCTTCAGCGCTCTTTCATAATATAAAGAGCGCTGAAGCGCAACAACATACCTAAAATATTAGAAAAAGCAGGTTTCTGACTCAATGCGTTTCAAGGCCAAAGAAACCGAGTTTTTGATAGTTTTAGGGTGTTGCACTGCTGTCTTTCGTAAAAAACCCGGTTTCTGACTATTAAAACTGAGCCCGAACCGTAAACGAATAATCGCCCCCTGGTTCAAGCTGATAATCCCATTTTTCTAGAAAACGGTGCAGCGGTTCCTGAATCAATGCCCTACCCTGAGAGGGTTCAAGAATTAGTGTTTTTTCTTCCCGAAAACGCCATTGAAAGTGCCACTCAAAACTGCCGGCAGTCACTTCACCTTCAATCGTGCCTTTTAGCCAAGATTGACCCGTAACTCGGACATGGGCTGTAGTTTCAGGCAAACGTCTCGAACTCACCTTTTTGTTTCCGCGTTTGTTTCTATAATGGTACGATTGTTGTAGAGACTCATGCTTTTTTCTACTCCTTGCTGTAGACTTAGCTCGATCGCCTCTACAACCAATTTCAGCATCTTCTCTACTAACTGACTTTCCTCTGAGGAAAATTTTCCTAATACGAAGGAAATCGTATCTTTATCATTTTTAGCAGGATCGCTTTGAGGTTTGCCAATCCCAATCCGCAATCGGGGAAATTTGTCTGTCCCCAAATGAGAAATTGTGGATTTCATGCCGTTGTGCCCGCCCGCTGAACCGGCTAGCCGCATTCTCATTTTCCCGATCGGCAAATCCATATCGTCGTACACTACTAACACCGCAGGCGCAGGTATTTTGTACCAATCCGCCGCCGCCCGAATCGATTGGCCCGACAGATTCATGTACGTCAGGGGTTTCAGCAACCGAATTTTCTGTCCCCGCGGCCGATTTCCCTCGCCGAAGATGCCTTGAAATTTGCGATTTTCCGACAGCGAAATCTGCCAAGCTTGAGCCAAAGCATCCACTGCATTAAAGCCGATATTGTGTCGCGTGCGATCGTACTTTGGTTCTGGATTCCCCAAACCTACAATTAGCTGGGGAATCACCAACTCCGCTGGAGTTTCCGACTTCTGAGTGTTGTTCATCTAACTGTCTGTGCTATCTTCCTTAGCAGCCGCGAGTTTTTCTGGTGCCGGCTTTTTGGTTGCTACTGCTTCTTCCAACTGCTTGGCTTCCCGCGTAAATTCCGACTCAAAATCCCGCGAAGCATCCTGAAAACCCCGCAGCGCTTTGCCGAAACTACGACCAATTTCTGGTAACTTTTTCGGGCCGAATACCAACAGGGCGATAGTGAAAATTACTGCCATTTCCGGCAAGCCAATGCCAAAAATATTCATTTTGTTTCTCCTGCAATTTGTTTAATTAGTTAGAATTTAATTCCGACGCACTAACGGGAAAGGGCAAGGGGAAATGGGAAAACTTAGCTTTTACCCTTTCTCCTCTACCCTCAGCTTTTACTGTTAGTCTTAAATTTCGCTGCTCAAAGTTTAGCGGCCGAGACTCGACCAATCAACGTCCACATTCTCTAGAATCAGAGAAGAGTTGTAGATTTGCAAAATAATCAACAAGAACACGAAAAACAGTCCAATGAAAACGCTCATCAATAGGGTGGTTCCCCAACCGGGGGCTACCTTGCCGTATTCTGAGTTAAGGGGTTTGAGTCTGTCTCCCAACCAAGTCCGTTGTGCCATAAGTCACCTGCAATGAATCTCTACAGAAAAGTTTGACATATTTCCACCGCTAATTGCGATCGCAATTTCTCAGATCCCCCACTCGGACACTCTCCCCCTCTCCCTGTCCCACTCAGAGGCTGCCATACCGTACCGCGCCTCAAATTACTAGACTTTTAGACGAATTGTTATTTTTTGTAATATTATAGAGGGGATAACTCATAATCGCTCCTCAATATGGAACCAGCAGCAGTTCTCGGCATTTCTCTCGGTATGTGTCTGGTGGCAATCACCGGTTTCTCGATCTACACGGCTTTCGGCCCTCCTGCTAAGGAATTGAGAGATCCTTTTGAAGAACACGAAGATTAAAGATGAAGGAAGAAGGAAGAGGGAAGAGGGAAGAAGGAAGAGGGAAGAGGGAAGAAGGAAGAAGGGAAGAAGGAAGAAGGAAGAAGGAAGAAGGAAGAAGGAAGAAGGAAGATTTTTCCAATTCTCCCCCTCTCCCCCTCTCCCACTCTCCCCCTCTCCCAATTCTCCCCCTCTCCCCCTCTCCCAATTCTCCCCCTCTCCCCTTCCCCACAGCGATCGAACTTCTGTGTTGCCCGAACCACCGTCTCCTGCTGCTCAATGCTATATTCTTTAAAATACGCTAAATCGATATTTGAGAAATCTATCTTCCGGTTAAAGTAAAAATTATCAAGTTTCAGGGAAAAGCAGCATGGGCAATAGCTTTGGGCATCTATTTCGGATATCGACATTTGGGGAATCTCACGGCGGCGGTGTGGGAGTGGTAATTGACGGTTGCCCGCCTCTGGTGTCGATCGACCCATCGGAAATTCAAGCGGAACTCGATCGACGCCGCCCCGGCCAAAGCAAAATTACCACGCCCCGCAAAGAAGCAGATACCTGCGAAATTCTGTCGGGTGTGTTTGAAGGCAAAACTCTGGGAACGCCGATCGCCATTTTAGTCCGCAATCAAGACACTCGCCCCCAAGATTACGGCGAAATGGCCACAACTTACCGTCCTTCCCACGCTGATGCTACCTACGATGCTAAGTACGGAATTCGCAACTGGCAAGGCGGAGGTCGATCGTCGGCGAGAGAAACAATTGGTAGAGTAGCAGCAGGGGCGATTGCCAAAAAAATTCTCCAACAAGCAGCAGGCGTAGAAATAGTCGGCTACGTCAAACGCATCAAAGACTTAGAATGCGTCGCCGACCCGGACACTGTTACCTTAGAACAAGTAGAAAGCAACATCGTTCGCTGTCCCGATGCCGAATGCGCCATCAAAATGATTGAACTGATCGAAAAAGTTCGCGACAGTGGAGATTCGATCGGCGGCGTAGTCGAATGCGTCGCCCGCAACGTACCCAAAGGCCTGGGAATGCCAGTATTCGACAAACTCGAAGCCGATTTGGCCAAAGCGATTATGTCATTACCCGCCAGCAAAGGCTTTGAAATTGGTTCGGGCTTTGCGGGGACTCTGCTTTTGGGCAGCGAACATAATGATGAATACTATACTGATGAACAAGGAGAAATTCGTACAGTCACGAATCGCTCCGGTGGAATTCAGGGTGGCATTGCTAACGGTGAAAATATCATTCTGCGCGCGGCTTTCAAGCCAACTGCAACAATTCGCCAGCAACAGCGCACAGTCACCCGAGAGGGGGAAGCAACGCTGCTGGCGGCAAAAGGAAGGCACGACCCTTGCGTTTTACCAAGAGCTGTGCCAATGGTGGAAGCAATGGTAGCTTTAGTGTTGTGCGACCATCTGCTGCGCCATCACGGACAATGTGGAACCTTAAAGTCTGAATTTTAAAATGGAAATCAGCTTGTCCTCTGTAGTGGCAAATCCCGTTGATTGCCCTCAACCCTCCGAAGCAATAAAAGGTATAGATGATTTTGTAGTACAGTTCTGGGGCGTGCGGGGCAGTGTTCCGACACCCGGATCGGAAACTGTTCGCTACGGTGGCAATACTTCTTGTTTGGAAATGCGAGTCGGTGGAAAACGCTTGATTTTTGACGGCGGAACTGGCTTGCGGATGCTGGGAGACCAGTTGCTGCAAGAAATGCCCGTGCAAGCTTATATGTTTTTTACTCACTATCACTGGGATCACATTCAAGGGTTCCCGATGTTCGCCCCAGCTTTCATTCGCGGCAATAGCTTTGATATTTATGGGGCAATTCCCCCCGATGGAGATTGCCTGAAACGGCACTTCGTCGAACGGGTTTTGCACTCCAATTCGCCGGTACCGCTGATGGGTTTGCCGGCAGATCTGACTTTTCACGAGATCGATCACAACCAGACGATGATGCTGGACGATATTGAGATTAGAACTGGTTCTCTGAATCACCCGAATACTGCTATGGGATATCGGGTGACTTGGCAGGGACGTTCTGTTGTTTACTGTTCGGATACAGAACATTTTCCCGATCGGCTAGATGAAAATGTGTACAATTTAGCCCTCGATGCTGACGTGCTGATCTACGATGCGATGTACACCGACGAGGAATATCACAACCCCAAGTCTCCGAAGGTGGGTTGGGGACACTCGACTTGGCAGGAAGCGGTGAGAATGGCTAAGGAGGCACGGGTGAAACGGGTGGTGATTTTTCACCACGATCCGGCTCATACTGACGATTTTCTCGATCGCATCGCCGAAGACGTGCAAATCGCTTTTCCCAAGGCTGTTATGGCCCGCGAGGGTCTTATTTTGCCGATCGGCTTCTGAAAATTCGTCGGTACGGTCGATCGTACCTTTGTCAAATCATCGTGATGATGATGATGATGTGGAGTAGGTCTCGCGGCCTGCTCCACAACTTTTTTATGTGTAGCAAACAGTCTTGGTACGTGGTATAATTCTGACTTGGTAACTTTTTAGGAAGAATATTTAACGTTTTTTTCATTGTTTGAGTAGCAAAGAAATGGAATAAATCGGAGTTTCCGGTTTACCCCAGGGATAAAAACCCTGCTACGCCAGAATAAGATCCTTGAGATCTACGCTACCTGAGGTCAAAACCCCAATAGGATTCGCTAGTTCTAAGCGGTTTGGCAAATAGAACATTGCCTAGTTTCTGAGGGTGAAACACTATTGCCAGTGACAAGTCTCAGGAGCATTTTCAAAGCAAACATCACCCGAAAGGCGAAGCAGAAATGCAACCAACCAAACAACAGAACTGGGTATTTCAAATCAACGGAGACAAGCAACCGTTAGATATGATTCACCCCGGCAGGTGCCGAGAATTACAAAATCGTGGGAAGCTTGCCAGTTTTCGCAGATTTCCTTATGTCGTAATCCAGCAAAAAAATATCGAAAGTCTCCAAACAAAGGAATACATCCTCAAAATTGACCCAGGTAGTCAGTGGACGGGGTTTGCCATTCAATGTGGTAATGATATCTTGTTTCGAGCAGAACTAAATCACCGAGGAGAATCAATCAAGTTAGATTTAGTTAAACGGGCAGGGTTTAGACGTGGAAGACGTTCGCGCAATTTACGCTATCGTAAGAAACGCTTTAATCGTGCCAAGCCAGAGGGTTGGTTAGCTCCATCAATTCGACACAGAGTGCTAACAGTTGAAACTTGGATTAAACGCTTTATGCGGTATTGTCCAATTGCCTGCATCGAAATTGAACAAGTTCGATTCGATCTGCAAAAATTACCTAATCCAGAAATAGATGGAGTTGAATACCAGCAAGGTGAGTTACAAGGATACGAAGTGCGTGAATACTTGTTGCAAAAGTGGGGTAGAAAATGCGCTTACTGTGGCACAGAAAACGTATCGCTAGAAGTTGAGCATATTCAACCTAAGTCGAAAGGAGGGAGCAACCGCATTGGAAATCTAACTCTAGCTTGTCATGCCTGTAACATCAAGAAAGGTAACTTGGACGTTCGCGATTTCTTGGCAAAATCGCCTGACATTTTGCAGCAAGTTTTAGAGAATGCCACGAAACCGTTAAAAGATGCGGCTGCGGTCAATTCAACCAGATCCGCAATTGTGAAAATGGCTAAATCTATTTGCGAGAACGTGAAATGCTACTGTGGTGCAAGAACGAAAATGAACCGATCGCGTCAAGGTCTTGAAAAAACTCACAGCCTTGATGCCGCTTGTGTTGGCGAGTCGGGGGCAAGCATTCGAGTTCTCACCGATCGACCTCTATTGATTACCTGCAAAGGTCATGGCAGCCGCCAATCCATTCGAGTTAATGCTTCTGGATTTCCGGCAGTGAAAAACGCTAAAACTGTTTTTACTCACATTGCAGCAGGTGATGTAGTCAGGTTTACTATCGGCAAAGACCGGAAAAAAGCCAAAGCTGGAACTTATACGGCAAGAGTCAAGACACCGACTCCAAAAGGGTTTGAGGTTTTGATCGATGGCGCAAGAATAACTCTCTCAACCATGAGCAATGTAGTTTTCATACATAGGAGTGACGGCTATGGCTATGAGCTTTAATTTGCTCCCGTTGACTCGGAATTACTCCAATAAAACGATTTCTAGCGATCGGACAGGAAAAAGTATCTAGTGCAAGCAAGGTCTCAGAATTTTGCGAAGTGCCGTGACAGAACTAACGTCGCCCCTAAACCAAAGTAAAAATTTATTGCGACGTTCTCTTATATGCGATCGAGTAACGACGCATCTGCCCGATCGCTTCCGCAAAACGCACAGCAAGAAGTAAAATAACTGGAGGATTGCCACAGGCGAAAAGGTCAAGGTTTTGAGTGCCAACAAACACGGCAAAGCTCGTGAGAGCAGACTCTCGCGATGAGCTGCTGGTGGCAGCAAACTTCCCAAATCCCGATCGCCCAGTAATTTTCTGAGAATTCCTAAAGATAAGACTGAGGTTAGATTTACGAAAAAACACACCATTGCGATGCTTTTTTCCGAACATGAATATTGGCAACTCTGAAAAGCCAATTTGAGAGCTTTTCGGTACAATCTGAGGAATTTTTCAGCAGTCAATTTCACTCACAAGAAAGAGACTATCGCTCTTTGGTTTGGGACTAGCTGCAAGCAAAGTGAAAGTTATGATTTGACTATCAAAATGGGAAATTTACGTTTTAGATCTTCAGCAAATCAGTACAGATGGATTGCCTTAGGCAGTTTCGCTGTAATTATGGGTATTTCAGGGGCCCTTGCCTACCGCCTAGCTCCGCCGCCCGGATTCATGGCCCAAGGCACTCTCACTTCTAACAATCCGCCGGTTAAATTTTCGAGCACCGGCACGACAATTCTCAAGCAGGGAGAACAACTAACTCCAGATGTTCTGCTGGCAGATAATGTTGTCAAAGCAGTGGCAGATGCAGTTAAACTGTCGCCACAGCAAGTTCGACAAAATGCTAGCGTCCAGATTTCTAAGCCGGAACAACCGCTAGAGATTGCTGTTGGGTATCGATCGCTCGATCAGCAGCAAGCAATCAAAACAGCGGATATGTTGATGAAGGGCATGGTTGAAAAAAGCCGGCTGATTAACAGATATCGCTGGCAATCAGTCAATCAGACGCTCAACCAACGCTTGGCACAAGTCACTCAAGACCTGAAACAAGCTCAGCAAAAACTCGACCAATACGAAAGAGAGCGCGCTCGCCTGTTGCAGCAAATGAAGCTTCAGCAAGACGTTTACAACAAAACTCAGCTTGCGATGGCGGATACGCAAGCCTCGGAAAAAGAAATGGTGAGCAGTTTGGCCGCCGCTACAGCGCCACAAATTGTGGCGACGCCCACGAGCGATCCAACTGTGCCTCTGATTGTGGGAGTTGGCCTGCTGTTAGCGATTTTGGTAAGTCGCGGTTTGATTCCTTCAGTGGCGGATTGGAGGAACAAAGCAGCTTTTCAGCGAGAAGAGAGCGAAAGGCTCCAAAGTGCTTTGTACCGACTGATCAAGGAAGGCAGCGGCGAAATCACTCTGGTACGGTTTGCGATGGAGACGCGGCTGTCGCCGGATGTCGCCCAGCGTTTTTTGAACCAACAAGCTGAAGTCTTTAATGCCAACTGTGAAATTAAAGACGACGGCAGCATTTTGTATCATTTCCACATTTAAAGGGCTGCGGGCGCGAGCCCTCCACAGAAGAGTTTAGCCGATCGAGCAGTGGCTCGATCGGCTTGCTTTTTTGGGGCGAGCAGATGTTGCAGGAACAACGCTTCTACCATTTTTTTAAAGTTATGACAGACTTTAGCAAACAGGGAAAGTGTATAAATTACAATGTCTTGTCATCCTCGAACTCTATCGGATCTTTAGAAAAATGGTATTATAAAACTTCATTCAGTTTGTAAGCAGGGATAAGCGATTGTGGTATCCTGTAATCAGGATGTTAAAAATAAAACTATCAAACTACGCTAAAACAATAATAAGTTACACAACCGCATGGGGAGGCGTCCAAGCCCTCTGGCATTTGCCACATCCGGCATGACAGACAGAAAGTGGTTTAATTATAGTTGACTACTCCCCACAATCGCCGAGCCCAAAGAAGGAGGTTCAGAATGCAGCTAACAGAACGTCACATCATCAAATCTACCGAACACCGTTTTGCTCAGATTGACGAACTAGCTTTCAAATCGAAGAATCTTTATAATGCTGCCAATTATGCGATCCGTCAAAGCTTTGTGTATGGATGGGGCTACATCAATTACAACGAAATGAATCGCCTCATGAAATCTCACGAAGCTTACAAAGCAATGCCCGCCAAAGTAAGCCAGCAAATCTTGATGTTGCTAGATAAAAACTGGAAATCATTTTTTGAAGCTCTCAAAGCTTACAAAAAAGATACCTCTAAATTTACGGGTCGTCCAAAACTACCTAAGTACAAAGATAAAGTAAAAGGTCGAAACATCCTCGTTTATACAAAGCAAGCGATTAGTAGCAGACAGTTGAAAAGTGGAATTATTAAACTTTCGGGTACTGAGATCTCAATCAAAACCAAAGTAAATCCCGAACAAATCTGTCAAGTTAGATTGGTTCCCAAATGCGATGCTTATGTAATTGAGGTAATTTACGATGAACCGGAGTCCACCGCTAGAATTAACAACTTCGTAGCTAGTATTGATTTGGGACTGGACAATTTAGTGGCGCTAACATCAAATCAACCGGGATTTATCCCTCTTTTGGTTAACGGGCGACCACTCAAATCGATTAACCAGTTCTACAACAAACGTAAAGCCCAATTGCAGTCTCAATTAAAAGGAAATAGCCAGACATCATCACGTCTTGGACGCTTGACCCGGTGTCGCCACCAAAAAGTAGATAATTACTTGCATCACACCAGCCGATTAATCGTCGATATTTTGACGGCGCATCAAATTGGGACGCTAGTAATTGGCAAAAATGCACAGTGGAAAACCAGAATTGACCTGTCCAAACGCACTAATCAAAACTTTGTCAATATTCCTCACGCTAGACTAATTGAGATGTTGGAATACAAAACTCGATTGGTGGGAATTAAAGTGATAGTTCAAGAAGAGTCTTACACCTCTAAGTCGAGCTTTTTGAACCTAGATCCAATTCCTGTTTACGGACATATTGATGCGTCGAATGTCATATTTAGTGGCAGGCGAATCAAAAGAGGATTGTACAGAACATCAATCGGTCAATTAATTAACTCTGATGTTAACGGTTCTTACAATATCCTCAGAAAAGCAATCCCAAATGCCTTTAGCAATGGGATAGAGAGCTGCGTAGTTGGGCCGAGGCGGGTCAATCCGCTCAAAGTAAAAGCGAAGGGGGAGGGACTCGAAGCCTCTCATGTCTATAAATGACTATACTTTTACCAGCTATTCAGTTAGATGACAATACGGTTTGCTTAAGATTGTCCTTCGAGAGGAACGAAGCAATCTCCGTATCTATTTTTCAGAGGATTTTACCTCCAGGGCGCTATACCAGTAAACGGTATTGAGTTAGATGACAATAGGGTTCAGGGCCTTAACTGAACTCATTGAGCGATACGATCAAAGGGAATATCAATAACAACGAGGGTTTCAGCTTGTTTTTGCCAGCGGTAGGTCTTAGCTGAACCTGATGGCGTTGTATGAGAAAAGGGAAAACCAACACTAGCAAGGCTTTCGGCAATTAACAACTCCAGATCGGCTGGCATTTGTGTTGATTTGGTAAACTTTTTTGATTTTGTGTTCAGCTCACTTAAATATCTATATAATAAAAAATAAGTAAATGTACGGTTGATTTTACCTAAGTTCCCGGATAAAGGACTACTCGATCGTTAAATATTGTTGAGAGGGTTAACAACCTCAGTAGAAATACTGTAATCTCAAGCAATAACTTGTTGAGGGACGTTAGATAGTTTCACATAAGAGACTCGATCTAGCAAGAGCCAAGAATCAAACTCCCAGCCTGAAAGCGTGTGTTTTTACCTTCCACTTTTGCAATGACCTGTTGAGGCTAGACTTATGATGTTTGGAATAATTTGTTCTTCTTGCGTAGTATACTTTTTGCTAATGTCGATCGCCAATTACGGTGACACAGGAATGTAAATTATTGAAGGCACTCAGGCACTCTCGACAGAAGGCAGCAGACAAAAAAACAGTTTGACAACTTCGGTGAAGTCTCAGGATCTGACTTGTGTGTCGTGAATTTGCTAGGAATAAAAATAGATGGATGAGGGAGTCGTTAAGTACCGCTGCCAATGGCAAGAGGCAGATCCTTTAGCTGCCGAGAACATAGCAGATTTAATGGACTGGCGCGATCGACTCCACTCTTGGGGACTAATAGGCGTCTACGAAAATAGTATTGGTTTTGGTAACATCAGTATCAGAATTGGCAATTCTTGCCAGTTCATTATTTCAGGCACCCAGACGGCACACTTGCCAAATCTGGGGCCTGAATTTTATTGTACTGTTACCGAATTTAACTTAGAACAAAATTTCCTCGGCTGTCGCGGCCCCGTACCAGCTTCGTCGGAGTCGCTAACTCACGCTGCACTGTACCTTCGCAGAGATGATGTGCGTGCGATAATTCACGTTCACAATCCTCAACTGTGGCAGCAACTGCTGTTTAAAATTCCTACTACTAGAAAAGAGATACCCTACGGTACTCCTCAAATGGCGCTAGAAATGTTTAGACTTTTTGAGGAGGAGAATTTGGCCGATCGCAAAATTCTGGCCATGGCCGGTCACGAGGACGGAATTATCTGTTTTGGCAGTACCTTGGATGAAGCTGGGAAAGTGCTCTCGGGGGCGATCGGTTAGACTTGAGAATTCGCACTCTTGCCAGAAAAAGCTAAGAAACCAGGTTTCTTGACAAAAAACCGACGATTTTAGGTAATTTCAGTTCAGAAAAAGAATGCAACTATCAGCTCGCGCTCCAAACCCTTACCCAATCAGTAATTCCCAATCTAAAATATAAAATTGACTGACGTTGGTGCCGATCGGGGTTAAACTGGGCTTGGCCGTTGATTTGTGACCGATCGCTCTAGCGACTGCGGGTTCAAAACTTTTCAAGTACCTCTTGCCTCTGAGGTAAGGTAAAGATATTTTAAAGAAATATATAATATCGTAAAAACTGAGGGTCATTGTGAATCAGACTAAACTTGTAAGCTCAAAAGAACTGCAATCAGAGGTATCTCGTCTGACCGAAGAGCTGCAAATGCGCGACCAATTGGTGCAGCAGTTATCTCAAGAACTTTTCAGACTGGTCAAGGGAAATTCCAGTTTTGTGCCGGCGCCGGAAGTTTCCGATCGCCACCAAGCTCAAATGCAGGCGATGCGAGAACAATTGCAAGCCGTGGAAGAGCAAGTTGGTTTTTATCAAGAACAAATCGCCGAGCGCGATGCTGAGGTTTACCAACTGCGACAGTCGGTGCAAGAATTGACCGATCGCTCTAGAATGCTCGAACAGGTGGTTCAGGAATTGCCGGGAGTTTACCGCCAGAAGTTTGCCGAGCGGATCGAGCCGATTAAGGAAAAGTTGCAGCAACTACAAAAGGAAAACAACCAGTTGCACACTGAGTTACAGAGCGTGACTTACCGTCTGGCGGTACGCAACCGCAAGGCTAAGGGCCTGGATCTGCCCAGCGTCGATCCTGAGGACGATCGCGGTATTCAAATGCCGAGCTTTGGCAATGCCTAAAGTTGTGATTGTAACAGGCTACGAACAAGGCTCGGCCGATCGCCTCAAGGCTGCGATCGCTCAATCCGATCCTTTAACTGAAGTCGAGATATGTGCGGTTTCTGAACTCAATTCTGGCGCGATCGCTCTTTCGGGGGCGATCGTTTGCCCTTTGACGCTCGATGTTCCGCCCAACCTGGTTTTTCCGGGTCAAAATCTGTTTCGATTTGCTGCTAATGTGTCGGCTGCGCGCGATCGAGTCGCCGAGGAATTGCAAGTGCCCGTCGGCGATGGCAATTTTTGGCTGCCGGTGGTGTTGACGGCAAAGGGGCCGCTGTATGCTGAGGCGATCGCTGGGGAATTTGACAAGTTGTCGGGCGAGTTGACTTACTCTCAACCGCTGCATTTGTCTGATGTTTGGCGGCAGCAGTTGTACGAGTTGGCTTACCGTTTGCTCGTGGATCTTTTAAATGCGCCGCCGGCGACTTATTTGATGCAGTTCGGGTTCGTTGGAGACAGGATTTGTTTCGATCGACTTTTGCCTTTTCCGGCGGCACCTGCGATCGCTTCTGTCGGCGTTCAAGTACCGGATTTATTGGTTTGTCATTGGTATTGCTTGACAAATAAGCCTATTTACGACCTACAAATTACTTCTTAATGTTTGTAGTGAGGACTTTAGTCCTCTCTTGACTAATAAATTACGACCTACAAATTACTTCTTAATGTTTGTAGTGAGGACTTTAGTCCTCTCTTGACTAATAAATAAGGACTAAAGTCCTTACTACGAACATAATTATGGGCAATTAACCGGATATCGCTTGATTTTTATTAAGCAACTAAAGCGGGAGTTTCTGTTGAGATAATTTGCTCGAAACTGTCAAAAATTTCAAAGAGTTGGTCGAGTTGAGTAATTTCAAAAATGAGCCTGACTGTGGATGAGAGGTTGCAGATGACGAGGCGACATCCCCGGTGGCGGGCGGCGTTGAGTCCGCCGACTAGGGCGCACAAGCCGGAACTGTCGATAAAATCTACGTAGGCCATGTCTATTACCCAGAGTTGAGGGCGATCGGGCAAAATCTCGGCTAACTGTTGCTGGATGAGGTTGCCTGCTTGGGAGTCGAGGCAGTTGTGAGGTTGCAGGATGATGTGTTCGTTGAAGTTGGAAAATTCCATAGCAGTTATCCTACGATTGTAAAGTATGAATAAGTGAATTCACTTGCTGAAACGTCTCAACAGCATCAGCGGATTTTAGCTAAGGTTTGTAGGATGCGCGATCGGGACTGCTGTGAAAGCACAGGCGATCGCCGGGAGTGATAAATTTAGTAGGATGCCTTGATGGCAATGGGCGGAACGCAACCGCAACTATTCTCATATTTATCTATAATGCGTTGAAGGCTATTTTTTTGTTTGGCTGGCGATCGCAAGTGTAGTGTGTTTTTCATCACAGCGAAAGATTGCACTATTGGCCGAATCGAGCCAATATATAAAAGTATTGAGCTTTGCAAAAGTTTACGAAGGCAATATCGAAATGTCTTTTGAGTTTTTATCGTTAGAGACTATTCAGCAATTAGCGCGAGATTACGGCTACTGGGCTGTATTTTTCGGGATTTTGCTAGAAAATCTGGGAGTCCCTCTTCCAGGCGAGACAATTACGATTGCTGGCGGGTTTTTAGCCGGCAGCGGGGAACTGAATTACTGGTACGTGCTCGGAAGCGCGATCGCCGGTGCGACTGTGGGGGGAAATTTCGGTTATGCGATCGGCAGATACGGCGGCTGGCCGCTACTGCTGAAGCTGGGAAAAATTTTCCGCTTTCGGGAAGAACAACTGTTTGACTTAAAAGAACAGTTTAGCAAAAATGCGGCTAAAGCCGTATTTTTGGGCCGTTTCATCGCACTGCTGCGAATTTTTGCCAGTCCCCTAGCGGGTATTGCAGAAATGCCCTTTTTGCAATTTTCATTCTTCAATATTTTGGGTGCCGCAAGCTGGGCATCCGTAATGGTAAGTTTGTCATACTTCCTAGGACAAGTTGTGTCTTTAGAGAAGTTAGTAGGTTGGGCTGCTCAATTTGCGGTAGTTGCTTTGCTATTAACAGTTGCTTGGATTGCAATTCCTATTTGGTTGGAGTCGCGGAATTTGGACAAGACGAAGTAGGGTTGGTACTTGTAGTATCAGTATATCGTCTGACGATGAGCCACCTCGATCCCCCCTAACCCCCCTTAAAAAGGGGGGAATAAGAACACTCAAAGTCCCCCGACCTAAGGGGGATTTAGGGGGATCTAGACTCAGCTATAAACGAGAAATACAAATAGTCTTAGTCTTAAGTTTACACCAATACTCTCTAAATCGCGCCTACATTTATAATAGGTAAAAATCATGGGATACACTACAATTTTTGACGGAAAATTTCATTTAAATAAGCGGTTATTGGACAGCGAAACTATTTACTTATTAGAGTTTTCTCGGACGAGGCGAATGAAGCGAAATCCTGAAATTTTGCAAGATGTTCCCGATGCGGCGAGAACAGCCGTGGGTTTGCCTTTGGGCGAAGAAGGTTGCTATTTTGTCAACGAAAGCTGGGATGAAGAGTCGGAATTGTCGATCGTAAATTACAACCGCCCGCCAAAGACTCAGCCCGGATTGTGGTGTAAGTGGATTCCGACTGCTGACGGCGGGGGGATTAAATGGAACGGCATGGAAAAATTTTATGATTATGTGGAATGGTTGCAGTATCTGATTGACAATTTTATCGAACCTTGGGGTTATGTTTTGAGCGGCGAGGTTAATTGGCAAGGGGAAAGCGAAGAAGATGTGGGTACGATCTGGGTTGAGAATAATGCGATCGTTTCCCCAGAAGATGCTGAGGAATTGTTGAGGTATGCGGTGTCGCCGGTATCGGTGCCAAAGGTGGTTTGGGATTGTTTCAAGACAATGAAAGCGATCGAATTTTCGCTGACAGATTGCAAGATAATTGATAAAGCTGTGGAGTTAGGAAACGGGGAAGCAGCACTGTGGATCAAGGCTAATTATGACAAATATTTTGATGGTATGGAGAGGGGTTTTGAGTTTGAGGGAGAGGTAATTGAATCCATCGATGAGGAGTAGTTTCGATTTAGAGATAATGTGGCTATAATTGTGAGTATCAGCAAATGAGGATTTAGTATGACGGCATTAACAGAAATCCGCGCAGAAGTAGTTGAAGACAAAGTTGAGGATAAAGTACAAATTTATTACTCTCCTGAAGACTATTTAATGCTGGAAGAGGGGGCAAAATTTAGAAGTGAATATCAGGATGGCAGGATAATCCCTATGACAGGCGGAACACCAAATCACAATCAAATAGCTCTTAATTTGAGCGGGACTTTGAATTTTGCTACGAAAGGACAACCGTACCGAGTATATATAAACGATTTGCGTTTGTGGATACCGTCGAAGCGAGTTTATACTTATCCTGATGTGATGTTGGTGGCGGGTAAGTTGGAGTTTGCTGAGGGCAGGAAAGATACGATTACTAATGCGGTGATGGTAGCTGAGGTTTTATCGGAATCGACGGCGGACTATGACAGGGGTGGAAAATTTAAACTTTTTCGTTCTATTCCTAGTTTTCGGGAGTATGTTTTGATCGATCAATATGAAATGCACGTCGAACAGTTTGTGAAGACGGATGATAATAAGTGGATTTTGTCTGAGTATGATGGTGCTGATGCGGTGTTGAAATTGAGTTGTGTGGAGTTTGAGATGTCGTTGGGTGAAATGTACGATCGCGTGGATTTTGAGTCGGAGTCTGAGGAGTGAAGGTGATATTCAAATTACCAATTTCGGGGCGATTGGAAATCGCGTCTACACGAACAAAGTCCGCCTGCGCGGACTGGGATAAAAGATAAAATCTGATGATTTTGAGGAAAATTTCACGGTACTAACGAATAGCCAGGAGGACATTTTATATTTGTAGGGTTGGTAGCTGTTGGTTTTCCTGGAAGCTTTTTTGAAGGTTCATTACTTTGACAAAGTATGTGTTCAGTAGTTGATTGACCACTAGCTGTCTTAGCTAAAACTACTATACCTGTATAGTTTCTTATTCCCTCTATCTTAGCTAAGGCAATTGATTGAGCAAAACGATTATCGTTGCCCAAAACAATACTATATGAGTAATTTTCTGTTTCTGACTTCATACCTAGTTGCAATTTATCTATTCTAGATACAAAACGATTGGTTTCGGCGTAAGCAGCTCGTTGTGCTTGATTCATCATACCAACATACATTTTTGCTTCTGTTTGTCTGGCTTTTTTTTGTTGATCTTCGGGATTAGTTACTCTAACATTCGCAGGCAGTAGCGTTTGCTCAGATATTTTCCGAAATACCCTTGTATTGGAACTAAAAGATGTGGGTCGAGATTCTCCAATATTATCTAATTCTAAACGCAACTGACCGTCCGCCGTGAAATCAAAAATTGTCCTTGCGACAATTTTTGATCCTACTAATAGATCTAGATTCTTTGGTTGAGTATTTACGTTAATCTGATACTTCATTTCGGTAGCCGAAGTAGGCGTATCCAACATAAATAACTTTCCTTCCTGTGTGAAAATTAATATTAAAGACTGACCTGAAACTTTTGTTTGCCATTGACCTATCAATTTTTTGGCAACATAGTTTTGAGAAATAGCAGTAGCTACAGAAGTTGAAAAAATTTTAGGATTGATTAAATTCGAGAATCGAAATCCATCTAGCACTAATAATACTGTCGAGCCAGCACAAATTAATGCCCATTTCCAAGGTAGAAGATTGGATTTTTTTTGAGTGATAGTCATATTAATTGCTTTTGAGTGGCTAGAGAAAAAATTGACGAAAAAAGAGAAATTTAATGATTCACTAAGGAGCAGACATAGTAAGAGTGTAATCGGTATCTCTAAGTCTTGACCGTACAAGAACAATGTAATTACCTACTCTTAAATTGGTTTTAATTATTCCTGGTTTTGAGTTAAAAGCAGATGTATTTTCAAGTTGATATTGAATTACTCCTGTTCCATTTCTGTCTGAATACAAAACCATTTCTACTTCGCTATTAACGCCACCTAAAGACAGACTAATGCTCGAAGGATTTGCCAGTTGAAAACTGTAAAATTTCTGTCTGTGTTTTAAATTAATACTCCCGTTTTTAGGAATCGTTTTTTCCTCTAAATAACCAACATTTTCTATTTGACTTGTATTGTTAATTATTTGCAGTGAATATGGGGTCTCTCTAGCTTTCATTTTTACAACAAGAATGTAGCTTCCCACACCCAATTCTTTTTCAATTACTCCTGTTTTTGACTTAATAGCAGATATATTTTCAAGTTGATATTGAATTACTCCTGTACCATCTCTATCTGAATATAGAAACATTTCTACTTCGCTATTCACGTCATCTAAAAATAGGCTGATATTACTGGGATTATCTATCTTGAAACGATAACGATTCTCTAAATTATTAGAGCTAACATTACCAGCGAAGGGGCAAGAATGCTCCAAAGAACCAAGGTTTACGGTACTGCCATTTTGCTCTACTGTGCAGGGCTTTTTGTCAGCAGATAGTTTTACTGGAGATGGCGATGGCGAAACTGGCACTGGAGTCACCGACACAGGAGAAGGAGTTGATGTCGGTGATGGAGAAGAAATAGGCTCTTGTTTAACAGGTTCAGATGAAGGGGGAAATTTGGGGGGTAACGATGGGGTTTCAGTCGTAGCTTTAGATTCTGATGGATTATCACATTTCAGAAAGCCAACATCCACGCCTTTCAACTTACACAGCACTGTATCTCCAAAAAGAAAGGTGGCTGTGCCAATCACAATAGGTACTACTAAAAGACTAACTCCTGCTATTTTTTTCCAAGGTATGGGACTACCACCGCTACCACCAGATGACATTAATAATTTCCTCTTCTACTAATAATTGTTGTTCAGTCACATTGCTTTCTAATAACCAGCCTGATGTTATTGAGAGCGACATCAAGCTAGTACCGTTGATTTTTGCCGAGTTTCACCTAATCATCTTTTATATTGAGATCCTTAAACCAAAAGCTATCCAATATATCATTGCCAAAAAACAATCCTGTGAGCGCCCAACTTCCATCGGTATAGCGCGAGAATTTAGCTTCGCCCGGCCCCGAAAATTTTTTCTCCGTTATTGTGCCAAGAAAGTCTGTTTTAACTATTAAATTGGAAGCTTGTAAGGTAGCTACAGCAGTATTATCTGGATTTTCACGTACTCCTAATATCTGAATTGTGCCACTTCGAGAAGATTTCCATTTATTCACTATTTTTTCTGCTTTACTTGCAGACAAGGATTTATCTTGTTTTATCAAGTCACAGCCAGTAGTTAAAGTAGACAATACTCCTACACTACCAATATAAGATAAGGTAATTAAACTGAATGTTAGCAATTTTTTACTTAACATGAAGCTTCCTGTTAATTAATTATTAACAATATTTGATCGAGGCTGGAATATTCTATGAGACTCCAACACAAACACTGTTTCTGTTGATTAGATTCCATATTATCAAATCCACATCTGTCTTAAGACTCAAAAAAGTAATATAAAAGTATTTTAAAAGTAGTACAAAAGTAATAACCAGGTCTAGAGACCAAGTGGTGGGAGTATTATGCTAAAATCTGGTATGAGGTAGAAATTTTAGCTATGAAGGGACTTTAACATATGACAGTTGACGAAGCCATAGCGATCGCAGAAACAGCCCTTAACTACGATCGCCTCAACAAAGTTCAAGAGTTAGTGTTTCGTCAATCCTGGGAAGGGCGGTCTTATAAAGAAATTGCAGCCAGTGCTGAATATGAATATGATTATATCAAAGATGCTGGTGCTAAACTGTGGAAGCTACTTTCAAAAGCACTAGAAGAAAAAGTCAAAAAAGATAATCTCAAGTCAGTATTGAAACGATATTTAAGACGAGGCAAAGTGAATCTACAGCGAAATCTGACGATAGAAGTTAACCTCACTGGTGCAAATCTCAGTGGAGCAAACCTCAGTGGAGCAAGATTATTTGCAAATTTAAGTGAAGCTGACTATGTTCAAGCTGATTTAGATAAAACTATAAACGCTGACGGTGAAACTAAATTATCTGACTCTGAAAACGAAATTGACTGGAACGGTTTTTGCTTTCACTGCGACGCACAAGTGAAAATTGCCGAAATACTCGATCGCACTTCTACTCTCTTCATCCCCAACTCCCAACTCCGACTCGCAACACCGGAAGGTAGACGGAATCTAGAAGCTGACTTTCTGATTTTCCACCAAAACAAGTTAGGAATGCTGAAAATTGACAGTGAATCATCCCATCAAAACACAACAGAAGATGAAATGTGCGGGCTTTCTATAGATTCTAGCATCAGTCTTATCAAACATTACGACGCTACCCGATGCAGCGAACAACCCGATTTAGTTGTGCAGGAGTTTTTGGAAATATTGAGTCAGGCATAGACATGATACCAAATCCTGCCATAATATCCATTCTACTCTTCAGTCTCGCGTTGCGCGGACTTCGTTTGTGTAGTTGCGGTTTCAACCGCCGAATGACTTTCGTTGGTAAAGATTACATCCTCATAGATAGCATCCATGCTAGTGCGAAAATCCACACTAGCTAAGTGAATTTCACTTCCTTGCGTGTAAGAATGTAAAACCCACAACCCCTCAGCATTGCGGCGGAAACACTCTACCCGCTGCCGCTTTTGACTAATTAACACATACTCCTGAAGCGTTTCTAATTCTTGATAATCAGCAAACTTATCGCCGCGATCGAATCCTTCAGTTCCATCAGACAAAACCTCGATAATTAAACAAGGATATTTTTTAAATGATTTAAAAGCTTTGTCCCGTTCATCGCAGCTTACCATCACATCGGGATAGTAATAAATATTCCTAGATTCAATCCTAGCTTTCATGTCTCCAGTGTAGAGCTTACAGCCATTGCCCCGGACATGATCGGTTAGTGTTTTGACTAAGTTGACACATATTGTCACATGAGATTCAGTAGCACCTGCCATTGCGTAGGTTTCGCCCTGAATATACTCATGTTTGATCTGGCTGAGTTCTTCTAATTTTAGATACTCTTCCGGCGAGATGTAATTTGGGCTTTGATTTGCAACCATTGGCTTTATATGGAGTTTTTGATAATTGTAGATTCCGACCACTTTTATTATACCACGCTCACTCTGTTTTCAAGGTCGCAATCTGTTGAGCAAACCACATAGCTGCACTGCCATTTGTTTCTTCATTCAAACGTTCCAAAGTTTGATTCAATAAAGAAACTGGCAGCCCTGACAGTGCTAGAGAAGTTTCACATTCCTGATACTTGCCGTTTGACTGCAACTGAAAGGCAAAAACTCGCAAACCTTTAACGTCAATTACCCAATATTCAGGAATCCCCAAATCGGCATAGAGATATTTTTTTTCGTCTAAATCTATTGTTAAAGTTGTGTCAGAAATTTCGCCTACTAAATCCGGTACTCGCCACTGTTCTAAATTAATGTAACGCCGTTCTCCTCTTTGCCAAGTTGGGTATTCGCTACCTATATAAAGCATTAAATCTGGCGAAGCAGCTTGCTTTTTCGGTTTTTCCAGCAAGCAGCCGCCCAGGGAACTGAATATCAGTCCTGGTACTTGACTAAACCAGAAAGCAAACAACATGGTGAACAAGTTATTGATGCTGGCGTGATTGATTCCTTCTTTTCCCATATCGATGACCAAGAGCCGATCGCAATTAAAGAACAATCCGATATTATCATTTTTGCGATCGTCGCGAACAGCCAGGTAGTCTTCCCAAGTCGCGGTTGTCCAGTGGGATGAAGTTGCTGTAATATTCGTTTCGATAACTGTCGCAATTGAGGCTGTCATGGCAGTTTATAAGATTTTCAACTATTTTATCCCTACTTTAACAAATAAGGTGGGCATTGCCCACCTTATTCTTAGTCCGCGCACCATCCGGACTTTGTTTGTGTGCCCGTAAACTCCCCGAATTCTATTCGGTGGGCTGATTTTTCAGCCAATATCTAACCCCGATTTTTCTCCGACCAAACGCGAGTTGGCAGTCCCCAAACGTAGACAAATCCTTCGGCGGCTTTGTGGTCGAATTCATCCTCGGCGCCGTAGGTTGCTAAGTCGAAACTGTACAGCGAATTCTCGGATTTGCGGCCGACAATTGTGGCATTTCCTTTGAACAGTTTGAGGCGCACGGTTCCAGTTACTCGCTTTTGCGTGTCCTGAATAAATGCGTCTAAAGCAGTTTTTAACGGGTTGTACCAAAGACCGTTATAAATCATTTGGCTGTAGGTTTCTTCGATGCCGCGCTTGTATCGAGTCACATCTGCTGTCAAGGTCAAACTTTCTAAGTCTCGGTGCGCGTGCATCAAAACTAAAATCGCTGGTGTTTCGTAAATTTCCCGCGATTTAATCCCAACTAGGCGGTTTTCAATCATGTCAATCCGTCCGACGCCGTGATTTCCAACTATTTCGTTGAGTTGGGTAATTAAGGCGACTGGTGATAATTCTTTGCCGTTCAAACTGACAGGATTTCCGCTCTCAAAACCAATTTCTAGGTATTCGGGTTTGTCGGGGGTGTTTTCGATCGCCTTTGTCATCAAATAAACTTCTTCCGGCGGTTCAGCCCAAGGATCTTCGAGGATGCCGGCTTCAATTGCCATTCCTAACAAATTGCGATCGATACTGTAAGGCGAAGACTTCTTCACCGGCGACGGAATCCCGCATCTCTCACCGTAGGCGATCGTTTCTTCGCGGCTCATTTTCCATTCGCGCGCTGGTGCTAAAATCTTGATCTTGGGATTCAGCGCGCCGATCGACACATCGAACCGCACTTGGTCATTTCCCTTACCAGTACAACCGTGGGCGATCGCATCTGCACCATACTTTTCGGCAGCTTCTACTAACAGTTTAGCAATCAGCGGGCGAGCTAGAGCCGTCGAAAGCGGATAGCGGTTTTCGTAAAGCGCGTTAGCTTGAATGGCTGGGAAGGCATAATCTTTGACAAATTCCTCGGTAGCATCGATTACCAGCGATTCCGAAGCACCGGATGCTAAAGCTTTTTTGCGGATTGGTTCTAATTCGTCTCCCTGTCCCAAATCCGCCGCCAGAGTAATTACCTCTTCGACTCCCCACTCGTTTTTGAGGTAAGGAATGCAGACGGAGGTATCGACTCCGCCTGAATATGCTAGCACAACTTTTTTAGCGCGACTCATTGCTATTTAGATCCTGAATTTAACTTAATACGGTTGGGCCCGAGCCCGATCCCCCCTAGCCCCCCTTAAAAAGGGGAGTAGGGGGTGGGACAAGATTCTTCTCAAAGTCCCCCTTCTTAAGGGGGATTTAGGGGGATCTCCGGGTCATAAACAGTGTTAACCCAACCGTATTGGAATTTAACCAACTTTTTATTATGCACCTAATTGAGATCAATTCTTGTCAGAAATAGTACAGATTTAGATATTCTTTTTTTGCTCAACTTTGCTATTTCCCATGAGGACTTGCTGCGAAAAATCTGCTACCGTGGGATACGGTAACTGTGGCGATGGGGAAAAGCCGTGTTTTTTAGTGTTGTGATTCCGACGTACAATCGTAAACCGATTTTGGCAAAATGTCTACTGGCTTTGGAAAACCAGCAGTTTGGTAGCACGATCGCAGATTATGAGGTAATTGTAGTCGATGACGGCTCGACAGATGGCACGCTGGAGTGGTTGGCCGCAGATGCCGAGTTTTTGCCGCACGTGCGATCGATCTGTCAATCTCACCAAGGCCCCGCCGCCGCCAGGAATTTGGGCGTTGAAGATGCTAAAGGCGAGACAATTATTTTTATTGATAGCGATTTAGTCGTCACAAAGGATTTCTTGCAAGCACACGCAGATGCTTTGTTACAGGCTTACAAAGATACTGATGCGGTTTTTACTTACGGCAGTGTGATTAATACTTGCAATTTCGACAATCCCACTGCGGAACCTTACAAAATAACTGATTTTTCGGCTGCTTATTTTGCAACGGGAAATGTCGGCATCGCCCGTCACTGGCTGCTGGAAGCTGGATTGTTTGATACTCGCTTTCAACTTTACGGATGGGAAGATTTAGAATTGGGTGTCAGGTTGAAAAAATTAGGTTTAAAATTGATTAAATGTCCGGCTGCCGTCGGCTATCACTGGCATCCACCTTTTAATTTAGAGCAAATTCCTGGGATGATTGACCGAGAAATTCAGCGCGGGAGAATGGGAGTTTTGTTTTATCAAAAACACCCGAGTTGGGAAGTGCGGCTGATGATTCAAATGACTGTTTTGCACCAAATACTCTGGGGAGTTTTATCTTTGGGCGGGATGCTGAACGAGCGCACTATGAAACCTTTTTTGCAGTGGTTGATCGACCGAGGTAAGTCGCAGTTAGCTTTAGAAATTGCTCGAATTTTTCTGAATTGGTATAATGTCAAAGCCGTGTATGCTGCTTGCGATGAATTGCACGCTCCCACAAAGATGCCATAGATCGTGCCATTTTAGATTTTAGATTTTAGATTGATATTGACTGATGAGTAAGCTGTACGGCATTTAAATTGTAGATTTCAAGGCCCTATTCCCTACTCGTCAAATCCTCTCCTCCTCTAATATCGCAGACAATCTAGATGCTGTACAGGCGATCGCCCCGATCGCGCCAACGCCTCAACAAAACTTAAGATACGGTAGCCGGTTGTCAGGCTCGATTTGCTTGCCGTGCAGAGCCGGTAGATATACTTAAAAACAAACATTGAGCAACTAGCCCAATAGTAGCGAAACCGCGTTCTAATCACTGTTTGAATTTTATATTTAATGAAATTTGCCGGATTTATGCGTTATTTGAGGAATATCGGCTGTTTTCTCGATCGCCTGCAATAATTTGCTGAAACAAAAAATTAAAGATGCAGACATTTTTGATAGACTGAATAGAAATTAAGGGGTGCGTTATGTTGGCAGGCGATCGGACAGTGCCACTGGCATAGCACAAAAGGGAAGCTGTGTGTCTGATTTATGCTGCCATAGCTAATAAAAGCATCGCATACAGCCACTCAATGACTCCTGTCCAAAAACGGATACCGTCTCACATTCTTCTGTCACCAGAAAGAATTGGTTGAAAGCCCCAAGTCTTTGAGGGAGAAATTAAAATCAGACTATTCATTACTCCAATCCTCTGACCTATAGGTAGAGGTCGCTCTCAAACTGTCAACTGTCAACTGTCAACTGTTGAAGAGCATCCCAAAATTTTAGATAAAAGTTCAATCTCCCAGATTCATCTACCCTTGTAAATCTAAAATCGTTGGACGATCGCCCTAGCCGAACGTCTGACCCCGAAATCTCCAATCTAAAATAGAATGACCAGCGATTGACAAACAGGATGCGGAGCTGATAGAAACTTATACTGCTCAAATTCGCGCCATAAATCAACATCTACCCAATTTTATTGTTGCCGCAAGCTCATAGTTCCACCTATAAGCACTTGCGCTTTAATGATTCTTACAATTTGATTAATACACACTATATTACGCAGCAAAATTATCATATGAAAACAAAATAGTAAACGCTATAGATAGAAAAGCTGCGTAGATATTCCTAAGACTCTGAGGGGTTATCGTGAATAAATTTGACCAAAAATACGCCAAAATAACAACAAAACAATCTGAAATATCTGGCTTAAAACAAAACATTTTAATTGTTGACGACCACCCAGAAAGCTTGCGTCTTTTATCCAAGTTGTTGTCCGACCGGGGATATCAAGTGCGGCCAACACAGGATGGAAAATTAGCCCTTAAGTTTGCGCGATCGACTCCACCAGATTTAATTTTGCTGGACATTATGATGCCCGGTCTAGATGGCTATCAAGTCTGCCAACAGCTAAAAGCTGCTCCTGAAACCAAAGATATTCCTGTAATTTTTATCAGCTCTTTAAATGAAACTTTTGATAAAGTTAAAGCTTTTTCGCTGGGAGCTATAGACTACATTACTAAACCATTTCAAATAGAAGAATTGGTCGCTCGCGTCGAAAGTCAAATGCATCTGAGCAGGCTTTCTCGGCAAGTAGTAGCACAAAATGCGCGCCTGGAAGCAGAAATAGAAGAACGCAAGCGGGTCGAAGCACAACTGCGAGAAAGTCAGCAATGGCTGTCGGCAGTAATTAAAATGAATCCTAATGTTTTGTACGTTTACGATGTGATAGAACAGCGAATTCTGTATCTCAATCGCGAACTATATATCGATCTTGGCTACTCGCTGGAAGAAATACAGCAAATGCCAGCAGCATTTCTTCCTAACTTAATACACCCTGACGATTTGCCAGCATTCTCAGAACACATGAGGAGGATTCAGACATCAAAAGATGGTGAAAGCTTTGAGTTTGAATACCAAATAGAACACAAAAATGGTGAATTTCGCTGGTTTTTTAGCCGGGATACGGTGTTTTCAAGGACGGTGGAGGGCAAACCTTGGAAAATTCTGGGAACTGCTACTGAAATTAGCGATCGCAAGCAAGCAGAATTCGAGCTTAAAACAGCTTTGGCTGCTTTGGAGCGGCAAATCAAGCAAAGATTTCTGCTAGAAACAATTAGTCTGGAGATTCGTTATAGTTTAAAGCAGGATCAAGTTTTTGAAACAGCGGTTGCCCAAATAGGTCGGATTTTTAATGCCGATTATTGCTCAATTCATACCTACAAAGAAGACCCAATTCCTCGCCTTTCTTGTGTAGGTCAGTACAAAAAGTCTGAAATTAAATCGCTTTTAGATTTGGGAATTACCTTGATAGACAATCCTCATGCTGAGTTTGTATTGTCCCAAGACAAAGTTGTAGTTTCTGACGATGTTTTTGCAGAACCGCTGCTAGAAAAATACCGAGATTTGTGCTGTCAAATAGGTTTGAATTCGATGATGTGCATCCGGACTTCATACCAAGGAAAAGCTAACGGCATGATTTGCTTGCATCAGTACGATCTCCCCCGCCACTGGACGCAAAATGAGATCAGATTATTGAAAGCTGTCGCCGCACAAATGGGAATTGCGATCGCTCAAGCCAATCTTCTGGAACAAGATAAAGAGCAGCGACTTAAATTGCAAAAAAGCGAAGCTAGTCTAGCAGCAGCCCAGAAAATTGCCCATATCGGCAATTGGGAATTCGATATCGTCACCAATAAAAATATTTGGTCGGAAGAAGTATTTCGCATTTTTGGTCTGGACTCAGCCGCACCTGAACCGACATATATCGAACTTTTACAGATGTATCATCCAGAGGACAGAGAGTTGTTTCAACAAACTGTCAGCCTTGGTATCTCACAGGGAACTTCCTACAAAAAAGAGTTGCGAATTTTGCATCCCAGCGGTCAAATCAGATACCTCGAAACAAGGGGAGAAGCTATTTTTAACAAATCCCTAGAAGTAATTAAACTGTTTGGAACAGTAATGGATATCACCGATCGCAAAGAAGCGGAAGCAGCGCTGCAAATTAGCGAAGAACGTTTTTACCTGGCATTTGAAGCCAGTGCGACGGGATTGTGGGATTGGAATCTTGCCACGGGAGAAGTCTATTTTAATTCACGGTGGAAGACGATGCTGGGATATGAAGTAGAGGAAATAGAAAATAGTTATGCAGCCTGGGAAAGACTTGTACATCCAGATGATTTGCCTCTGGCTACAGCAGCGATAAATGCTCACCTGGTAGGCAAAAAACCGACCTACGAAGCAGAATTTCGGATGCTGACAAAATTCGGCGAATGGAAGTGGATTTTGGCTCAAGCTAAGGTGATGGAACGTGATGATTCGGGAAATCCTTTGCGGATGACGGGCACGCATATCGATATTAGCGATCGCAAACAAGCCGAAGCAAGTTTGCGAAGTAGCGAACAGCGAGAACGAGAAAAAGCCCAACAGTTAGAACAAACTCTGGAATACTTAAAAAATGCTCAATCACAACTGATTCAAGCCGCAAAAATGTCAAGTATTGGGCAAATGGTGGCGGGAGTTGCCCATGAAATCAATAACCCCGTCAGCTTCATCTACGGCAATATTATTCCCGCCGCACAGTACGCTAAAGATTTGGTAAAATTGATCCAGCTTTACCAGCAAAATTATCCCGAACCAGTGCCAGAAATTGCCGAAGAATTGGCAGAAATAGAAGTGGATTTTATCGCTGAGGATTTCCCCAGAGTGCTGGCTTCAATGCAAGCAGGTGCTAACAGAATTAAGCAGATCGTGTTGTCCTTGCGAAACTTTTCGAGACTCGATGAAAAAGAGCGCAAAGTCACCGACATTCATGAAGGGATAGAGAGCACTTTGGTGATTTTGCAGCATCGATTGCAGTCACAGCTAGAAGGTCGGGAAATTCAAGTTGTCAAAAATTATGGCAAACTGCCAAATGTCGAGTGTTATCCGGCGCAATTAAACCAAGTTTTTATGAATTTGCTGTCAAATGCGATCGATGCTGTGGAAGAGTCATCAGCAACCTGTAATGACAAAGTTAGTCAGATTCGCATTATTACGGAAGTCAGCAGCGAAAATCAAGTGTGCGTGCGGATTGCTGACAGCGGGCCCGGTATCTGTCCCGAGGTTCAGTCAAGGATGTTTGACCCATTTTTTAGTACAAAGCCGATCGGCAGTGGCACTGGTTTGGGATTGTCGATTAGTTACCAAATTGTGAAAGACCGCCACGGCGGTAATTTGTGGTGTCATTCAGAAGTTGACCGAGGTACAGAATTTGCGATCGAACTACCGATTTCGCAAAAAGTCAAAAGTAAAATAGGTTTGTAGTGAGGACTTTAGTCCTCAGAAAGAAGGACTAAAGTCCTCACTACGAACCTTTTATGAAAGGTAATTGACCGAAAATAATGTCAAAACCTGAAATTTTCTCCGATATTTTAAGCAAACGGTTTAGCGTTTAGTTTGATTTTAACCTAACTGTGATATAATTAAAAGCTACTTTTTTCGCTGCCAGACGTTTCACTCTTTCTCTTGGGAGTGAATTTGAGAGTTGATTTAATACATACTATCTCAACTTAAGTCTGTAGCATCTACCACATTTTAACTGAATTATGACTGACTCAATTCGCTTCCTGATGTGCGCTCCCGACCACTACGATGTAGATTACGTGATTAACCCTTGGATGGAGGGAAATGTCCACAAATCATCGCGCGATCGCGCCGTCGAACAGTGGGAGAAACTTTACCACGTGTTGAAAGACAACGCCGTTGTAGACTTGGTACCGCCCGAAAAAGGCTGGCCGGATATGGTGTTCACCGCCAACGCTGGCTTACTTTTAGGCAATACTTTTGTCCTCAGCCGCTTCTATCACAAGGAACGCCAAGGCGAAGAACCCTATTTCAAAGCATGGTTTGAAAACAAAGGTTTCACCGTGCACGAACTCCCGAAAGACTTGCCGTTTGAGGGTGCGGGCGATGCTTTGCTCGATCGCGAAGGACGCTGGTTGTGGGCAGGATACGGCTTCCGTTCCGAACTCGACTCGCACCCATTGCTAGCAAACTGGCTGAATATTGAAGTGCTATCGCTGCGTTTAGTAGACGAACGTTTCTATCACCTAGATACCTGTTTTTGTCCGCTCACAGGCGGCTATTTGCTGTACTATCCCGCAGCATTTGACTCTTACTCGAACCGCCTCATTGAAATGCGAGTAGCGCCGGAAAAACGGATTGCGATCGAAGAAGCAGATGCCGCTAATTTTGCTTGCAATGCTGTCAATATTGACAAAGTTGTGGTAATGAACAAGGTGAGCGAAGGCTTGAAAACGCGCATCACTCAAGCCGGCTTCCAAGTCATTGAAACCCCGATGAGCGAATTTTTGAAAGCGGGCGGTGCCTGTAAGTGTTTGACGCTGCGGGTGAATGAACCTGTGCAAGAAGATCGATCGGCAAACGTGATGGTAGAAAGCCGCACCATTCGCATGGCAGGCCACTTGCTCGATGCTGGTTTAATCAGTCGTGCTTTAGACTTAATTATCGAAAACGGCGGCAGTTTCCAAGTGCTCAATTTCAATTTAGGAGAACAGCGTCAAAGCACATCATCTGCGGATGTGAAAGTTTCGGCACCTTCCCACGATGTGATGGAAGAAATCATGGGATTGCTGATTGACTTGGGTGCAGTGCCACCGCCGCAAGAGATTTGCGACGCTATTTTAGAAGATGTCGTGCAAGATGGTGTCGGCCCAGACGACTTTTACGTTAGTACAATTTATCCTACAGAAGTGCGGGTAAACGGTCAGTGGGTGAAAGCACGAAATCAGCGGATGGATGGTGCAGTTGCGATTACTGAAACCGCAGAAGGCCCGGTGGCTACGTGCAAATTGTTGCGCGATTTAAAAATAGGTGAAAAAGTCGTTGTCGATGTCGTCGGTATCCGCACTATCCGCAAAACAGAATCGCGGGAACAGCGCAATTCTCAAGAATTTAGCTTCATGTCCGGTAGCGTTTCTAGCGAGCGCCGGGTAGAATTGGTAGTGGAACAAGTAGCGTGGGAATTGCGCCAAATTCGCGATCGGGGCGGTAAAGTTGTAGTGACGGCGGGGCCTGTTGTGATCCACACCGGCGGTGGCGAACATTTAGCGCATTTGATTCGCGAAGGTTACGTGCAAGCATTGTTAGGTGGAAATGCGATCGCAGTTCACGACATGGAACAATCGAGCATGGGAACTTCTTTGGGAGTTGACATGAAACGTGGCGTAGCTGTGCGCGGCGGACACCGACACCACTTGAAAATGATTAACACTGTGCGCCGTTATGGCAGTATTGCTAAAACCGTGGAAGCAGGCGTGATTACTAGCGGTGTGATGTACGAGTGCGTGAAGCACAATATACCGTATTCTCTGGCTGGTTCGATCCGCGATGACGGGCCGCTTCCCGACACGCAAATGGATTTGGTGAAGGCTCAAGAAGAGTATACTGAGCTGTTACGGGGCGCGGATATGGTGTTAATGCTGTCGTCTATGCTGCATTCCATTGGTGTGGGAAATATGACTCCGGCGGGTGTAAAGATGGTCTGTGTGGACATTAATCCGGCTGTGGTGACGAAATTGAGCGATCGGGGGTCGATCGAATCTACTGGAGTTGTCACCGATGTGGGATTGTTCCTGAGTTTGTTGGTGAATCAATTGGATAAGTTGACTAGCCGCCATCATGTAACTCAATCTGTTTAGATTTAGCTAGTAGACATCTCCCATAATTATTGTGGAACAGGCATCCTGCCTGTTCAAGACAGGCAATTCTTGGGATGTCTAGTAGGGTGCGTCAGATTTGAGATTTTCAAGTTGTACGGAAAGCATATTTCTGACGCACCGTTTGGCTTTATAAAGTTTGCCAAAGTTCCATTCTCAACTTAATGCTCTAATTACAAGAAGCAGAAGTGCAACTACTAGCAAGCCACCATAAAATATGAAATAGCGATCGCCTCAACATTCATCTTCTCAAGTTTGTAAGGGGCGATCGCTATTTCACCCAACAACAAATATTCTCAAATGATTTGATGTGTTTTAGAGGGCGATTTCCTGCATCGCCTGCATCATCTGCCTCTCCAAAAACTACGTTGACCGATCTAATATTTAGCATATTTTAAAAAATTGTTAAAAGCGATAAGGTTCAGCAAAAATAAATTCAGAATAATTTTGCGCCGTTTCAGCGATCGCTCAAACTATCAAGAATTTAAAAATCTTCTTGGCGTAAGGCTTTCAACAGTAGCAGATTTGGAATTTGGAATTGCTGCTGAGAAACAAACAAGGTGCGTTACATTTCATTAACACACTCTACAAGATCGGCGATCGCACTAATAATATTTAAATTACGGTTTAAGGGTTATTTAATCTTTTGGTTAAATACCAAGCAATATATTGGCAGTACGGACTATACTTGCCTTCTGCATCCTTGCTACTCAGTTCTTCTACTTTCTTTTTGATAGCTTCCTTTGACCAAGTTTTATTGGAAAACTTTTTATTTAATACGTGAATAATAACATCTAAAGCTATTTTACGATTATCTATAAGATTTTGGTGATTCAGATTTAAAATTTCATTTAGTTCACGATTAATAGTTTCATCATCAGATGCAGATAATAATTTTCCAGTTGAACTATATTTGATGTAATGTTCACAATTTTTATTACTATCTGCTGGATTAAGAGTTATTGTATAATTGATATTCTTTCCTTCGTAATATCCCTTTCTTGCATTACAATGAAAATTTTTTAATCCTTTACCTCTATTACCAGTGCAAGAAGCTAGTAAATTTTTGTAGTCTAGTTGTAACTCTGGATAGCAATTCTCGTTTTGAGCTTTGTTATGTTCAATTTCCATATCATCTATAGATATTCGTTGCATACAATAACAACAAATATAACCTTGTTCTTCCAATAATGCCTTTTTTAAAGGTTCTTTTGGACGATAATTATCATATTTTGCGTCGTTTGTTTGACGATATTGTAAAAGACATGGAGGTTCAGAACCTTTGATAATACGTTTCATTCTACCCTGTTTAAAAAATCTATAAGTGTATAAGCTCTTACTAATTCTGGATCGTTATTTCCCAATAATTCAGATAACTTTTGTAGTTCTAGTTTAGCTTCCTCTAAGTTATCATTATCTATCATTTCAAAACATTTGTCTATTCTTTCCTGCATTTTTACAGGTCTTTTTTCTACACCCATAACTTCAAACAGAATTGAATTACTGTCTCTCCCAAAAGTGTGGGGTGTAAATTCTAGTATTTTTGAATCTTCTAAAATAAATACGTTTTCTCGGTTGACTCCACTCAAGACTTGGGGTGAATGAGTTGTAACAATAAACTGACAATTTGGGAAGGTTTTTCTAAAACTGGGAATGACAATTCTTTGCCATTGAGGATGTAAGTGTAAATCTATTTCATCAATTAATATTATTCCTGTTCCTTTTTCTAGTAATTCTGAAGGATTTGTAATACTAGGATTCAATATTGCTAACCGTCGCGCAATGTCAACTACTATCATTAGTAAAGTTTTTTCACCGTCAGAAAGTTGATCTATTTTAAAGTTTTCACCATTTTTTTTAATAACTAATGAAGGTTTACTTAAATGACGAATACCACCTTCTCTACTAGAACTTACACGTACTATATGTAAATCTGAAAACTCGGTATCAGGAAAGCCTTCTAAAAATGTTTCTAATGCTTTTCTCACAATTTCTAGGTTATTATTTCTAAAATCAATATTTTCTCTTAATCTAATTTCATTCTCATATTCTTCTTCTTCTTTAAACCACTCGAAGAAATCTCTAAAATCAGTTATAGTACTTGTGGAAGCTCTATAAGCATCAAATTGATTTGTGGCTATATATTTGCCAGATGAAGAGTTTATTACTATACGTTGAGTTTGATAATAAACAAATATTGGTATACTTAAATCAGGTTTATCTTCAAGGTCTTGAAGAATCTGAACAGCATACTCTTTAATTGCTTCTGTGTTATTTGAATGTTCTCCGTATTTAAAACGTATGATATTCCATGATAGCGTATTATTGGAGTCAATAACAACACAAATATTATTGAAGGTCATATCTGAGTTGATATTAATATCATCATCCCTTAATCCTTTTCCTTTGAATCCTTGTGAATCTTTTCGTCTAAATGCAGATACAAATTGAGATAAAAGTATAGCAATACTATCTAAAATAGATGATTTACCTGAACCGTTAGATCCAATGAACACAGCCAAATCAGAGGGAAGTGTTAATTTAAGTTCTCGAAAACCTCGAAAGTTTTGTAAATGTAGTTCTTCAATACGCATAATTATAATTATAATTATAAAATAATTGTAAATTTACAATACCAAGAAGATGTTACTTATTCTTCCACCTTTAGATAATTTAATAATTACCTCATCCGTTCTCTGTAATCACCGTTTTTAATGGTTTGTCCCAAGTATCTACCGGGAGTTGAGATAAATAAGTCAAGCCGTAGGGTGTGTCGCCATCGACAATCCTTCATCAACAGCGACAATCTCATGGCGACGCACCTGTTTTTTTCCAGAGATGAGGAAACAAACCCAAAATTTTGGTAAGGTGCGTCGCTACTCGAAAAGTCAATTTTTATTGACAGATTTTTGCAAGGCCACGCACCCTACGGCTACAGCTTTGAGGTTAAGATGGCAGTCTTTCCTCGATCGCAATATAAGGAGCACCGTGAGTCCCCGTATAGATTTGAGTCGGGCGGTAAATGCGGTTTGTCTCTAGCTGTTCCTTCCAGTGGGCAAGCCAACCGGCAACTCGGGCGATCGCAAAAACTGGTGTAAACAAGTCCGTCGGAATTCCCATTTTCCGGTAAACCAGACCAGAATAGAAATCTACATTAGCATAAATTCCTTTGTGAGCCAATTTCTCTTCAACCACTTCTTCCAACTTGACAGCAATGTCGTAATAATCGTCGCGGCCGAAGTTTTCAAATAACTGTTCTGCTAACCCTTGGAGAATAGTTGCTCTCGGATCTTTCACCTTGTAAACGCGGTGGCCGAACCCCGTGATTTTGTCCTTATTTTCAATGCACTTCTCGACAAAAGCCCGCACGTTTTCTACCGAACCAATTTGCTCCAACATCTCAATCACTTCTTCATTCGCCCCCCCGTGCAGCGGCCCCGCCAAAGTGCCAACTGCTGAAGCAATCACCCCGTAAGGATCTGTGAGCGTCGAAGCTGTTACCATTGCCGAAAATGTAGAGGCATTGATTGTATGTTCGGCGTGGAGAGTCAGACAAGTGTCAAAAATGCTAGCTAACAGCGGATCGGGTTCTTGTTCGTTGAGCATATACAGAAAGTTAGCCGAGTAGTTCAAGTCATCCCTCGGCCGCACCGGGTCATTACCCCGCCGCATTTGCTGGAAGGCTGCTACCATTGTGGGAATCTTAGCTAGCAGCCGCACTACAGCTTCTCGAATATATGCTGGATTAGCCAGAGCTCGGCGCGAGTAAAATAAACCTAAAGCCGCTGCTGAAGCTTGCAGGGCATCCATGGGATGTCCTCTTTCGGGAAAGCATTTCATCATGTCGCGGATGCGATATTTGATCCGGCGGTGATAGCGAATTTCATGCTCGAAAGCTTCTAGTTCTTCCTTTGTTGGAAGTACACCCCAGATTAATAAATATGACGTTTCCACAAAGGAACTTTTGAGTGCTAGTTCCTCGATGCTAATCCCGCGATATTCCAGCACCCCATTTTGTCCATCTACGTAACTAATACTGGACAAGGTGGCGGGAACACCTTCTAAGCCTGGTTTGAATTCGCCGACGACCATTGCGATACCGTGTTGTGTGAGTTGAATCTAATCAAATTACATTAGCAGAAAGCAAGATCGTGTCACCGTCTCGACCAAGAATAATTCGATCGCGACTCAGGCACTCCGCCGCTCAGAAACGGGATTTTTCAACCCAGTTATCAATCGCACCGCTAGATATTTTCGCCCCTCCCACCCGCTTTCTGCGCCCGAAAATCTGGGTTTAAGAGGGCGATTCGCCGTTTCTAGGAGAGCAAAAACTTGGGCCCAGTCAGCCAGAACATTTGGCTGCGGCCGACTGGGGAGCCAGTTTCGGGGAGAATTAAGCCGATGATACCTGCTTTTTTGACAATCAGCGCGTCGTGCGATCGACCCCAAAGTAAAGTTTCAGCCCAATTGCCCAAATCTGGTTGGTGGCCCACTAGGGCCAAGCTGCGGTTCCCTGTTTCCTGCCACTGCTTGTACCACCTCAGCCAGTCCCCGATGTCTCCTGAAGGTGCGAGGGGGATGGATTCTTCTATTTTGGAACTCAGACCCGCTGACAGCAGGATTTGGGCGGTTTGTGTGGCGCGCAGTAGGGGACTGGTAAGAATCAGATCGAACTGAATTTCGATCTCGTACAGCCGCTGGGCGATTTTTCGGGTTTTACGATCGCCCTCTTTAGTTAGGGGCCGTTCCTCGTCTGTATCATATTCTTCGGGTTCCGCTGCGATGCCGTGACGGACTAGGTAGAGATGCACTGTCGCTGTCCTTTTTGATAGTTTTGCGATCGCACTTTTTTTGAGATTTGGTGCGATCGCATTTTCGCCCTATTCATTGTACAACTGCCTTACAATCCTGCGCTGTCGTCAGGTTTACTTCAAAAGTACGTTAAAGGTACGTTGTTGCGCTTTAGCGCTCTATTAGTCTAAAATAGAGCGCTAAAGCGCAACAACGTACTTTTTTTGTATAAAAAATATGAATAAACCGAATTCTTTAGCGATAATCCGACAAAAACTTTCGAGGGATATCTTATATAACTATTTGTTCATTTAGTGAATATCGATTAGCAATTAGCAATCACCCATGATTAGACATACTTCTTCTTTTTGAGAAGGGCTATAAACTTTTTCAAAAAGATGAAGTATGAGTATTATTGAACTTTTTGCTGCGTCGGCGAGCTGAGTGTACCATCACCACAAGGAGGCTCAAGCCCAACAACGTACCTTCTCAAAAAGATGAAGTATAACTGTTATTGGAGTTTTTGGTGCGTCGGCGAGCTGAGTGTAGCATCACCACCAGAGGGCTGAAGCCCAACAACGTACCTTAGTCTTGGAGAGAAAGGCTATACAAACTTTAACGATCGTAAACTGGATTATCGGTAGGACTAATTAAACTCATTAATTTTTGCTTAATTTGAGAATCGAATACTTCCCATTTGTGCCTTGCATAATCGCTATTCTCATTTCCACCCGAAAGAAATCCTACCGGAATTTCAAAACCGCCCGCTTGACTTCTTCCACCGCCAAAAAAGCGTCCTTGAGCATCTTGACCGAAGGCTTCTTTAATAAATTCATCGGGGTCAAGAGTCAGTTTGTTCGTTCGCAGCGATCCGATTACTACTTCGATTTCTTCGTCTTTGTCGTGCACAATTGCGTAGACAACGGCTGTATGTACGTTCTCTTCTGTTACCAAAAAGTCCGCTGCTTGGGGAATGGAATCTCGATCGTCATAGCGGAGGTAGCCGATGCCCGCGATCGAGAAATTGTTCTTGACGATGCGGTGTTTGAGCGATCGCTCGATCGCATCCATCACCCATTTAGAACGAGACGACTGTAACACCGCATTCAGCAACTGCGGGTCATAAAATCGGCTCAAATAAGCCGCAGCTAAAAAGTCCTCCTCCTGTGCTTGTCTGAGGGCATTGGTATCCGATCGCAAACCGTGCATCAAAGCCGTAGCACACTTGACGTGCTGGCTGACACTACCGTCAAAAGCCACCATTCCAGCCTGCAAATACTCGGTAAAAATCGTGGCTGTAGCGCGGATATCCGGACGCAAATCCGTAAATTCTGCGTTCATTTCCCCCTGCAAACTGTGGTGGTCGATTACTGCTGCGATCGGGACTCCAGCCCCTAAAATAAACTCAGTTAAGTTACAAGTCGTACCTTGGTTGTCGATAAAAACGCAGCCCTGATACGCCGACAAATCCTTCGTTTTTGTTGTTTCCAGCGTCCACCGCTGCAACGGTAAGCCTGTCAATTTAACTAAGGCAATATTTTCTTGGTGGCTGAGGGCGCCGGCGTAGATAATCTCGCATTGAATATCGTACTGTTCGGCGATTAATTTGTAAGCCCAAGCGCTCGAAAGTGCGTCGGGGTCGGGAAAATCTTGCAATAATATTAACTGGCGATCGCCTCTGTGCCGATCGAACATTTGGCGCAATTGCTCGATTTTGCGATCGAGTAATTCCCCGCGCAGACTGGCGCGATCGTCTTCCGAAGCAACTTCGGCTTTGCTGCGCCGTTTCCCAGGTACACTCGCGGATGGTACAACCTCAGCTTCGTGGTTGTCAGATACTTCATCTGAATTGGTAGGCTGGTGGTCTTTCATTGTTAAAAATACACAATTTAATTCTTTCAGGATTTGCGCGCCAAAACCAATTAAACCCGGTTTCTTTGTAGATGCCGCGCTGTCAAACCCAATATTCCTTAACAGAAACCGGAGTTAAGAGTCTTTACTATTTAACTTTTCAACTCAAAACTATTGGCCCGACGCACTCATGGCGCCACGCCTGCAACTCAAAACTTCCGCAAAAAACCCCCGCGCTTTCTTGCGACAGGGGTTTCAAAGGCCGATTACATATTTTTGCCATTCTTGGTGCATACCACTCTTAACGTGCCTAGTCACTTCAAAATAAAGACCGCTGTGAGGTTTCCTGGGCGGATACCGCAGCAGCATTCCTGCTTCTTTCGGGGTGCGACTGCCTTTATTGACATTGCAGCGCACGCAGGCGGTAGCGAGGTTTTCCCAACTTTCGCCTCCCCCGCGCGATCGGGGAATGACGTGATCCAGGGTCAAATCGTCCCCGGTGTAGCCACAGTATTGACAAGAGTGGGCGTCACGGTGCAAGATGTTCCGGCGGGTAAGCGGAATATCCTTATAGGGAACTCGGACGTAATGCCGCAGTCGAATCACAGTTGGTAGCGGGAAGTTTGGCGCAATAAATTTCCCGTTATGTTCTACCTGTTCTGCTTTTCCTTTCAGCAACAAAACTACCGCTCTTCGCCAATTGGTGATGTTGAGCGGTTCGTAGGAGGCATTCAGCACCAGAACATTGCCCATTGTTGATTATTAAAGAGAAGATTTTTATTGATGCTAACACAGGTTCCAGTTTAGGGGGGCGGACTGAGGAAGGACGGGGCGATCGCCAAAAACGGCTAAGAACCTTACCTTTACCCTATACCTTCGCGATCGAGCCCCTGCGATCGCACCTATTTTTTGCCACAGCCTTTGTCAGCGAGGGATTTTGGGTGGGTTTTGGTCTGGATAATGGCAGTATGGGCGATCGTCTCGCCCGGGCAACGCTTACGGCAAAACTTGACAGAATAATTTTTATTTTTTTCCCTAAATGCCTAATCTTCCCGGCAAGCAGCAGTCTAACTTTTTAGAGTATTAGTAACCATAAATGAAAAAGCTTATTACCGCCCATGAAATTTCGGCTTTTAAAGTCAGCTTTTAGTGTGTCAATTATTGCCATTGCAGCTCCGATTTTAGCAAACAGTCAGGCTTTTGCCCAAACTCCGTCATTTTTCTGTGGCGCTGCTGGTGGCCGCCCGGCCACAATTGCTGTCCAACAAGGCAAAAATATTCCCGTTATTCTGTGGGTAGCTGATAACTATTTCAATGAATCAGGAGAAGACGCCATTACTCGCTGCACCCGAGTCTCGGGAATTCTCAACAACTCGCAAGGCCAAGGAAGCTGGGACAATATTCTCACAGCAGGTGCATCTGGCAGCGGTCAACTAATTATTTGTGCAGCTAATCCTCAAGACGGTTCCTGTAGATTATTATATCAAGTCCCAAAAGGGCAAAATCCCGAACAAGCCAGACAAGAACTTTTAAGAAGAGTTAAAAATCCTAATGTAAGTGTTTCGCCTGTCAAGGTAAATTGATATTTATCAGTTACCCAACCCGTAATTCAGGTTTGTAGTAAGGACTTTAGTCCTCCGATTTTAAAGAGGAAGGACTAAAGTCCTCACTACGAACTAATTGGCAGGTTTGTAGTGAGGACTTTAGTCCTCCGATTTTAAAGAGGAAGGACTAAAGTCCTCACTACGAACTAATTGGCAGGTTTGTAGTGAGGACTTTAGTCCTCCGATTTTAAAGAGGAAGGACTAAAGTCCTCACTACGAACTAATTGGCAGGTTTGTAGTGAGGACTTTAGTCCTCTGATTTTGAAAGGGAAGGACTAAAGTCCTCACTACGAACTAATTGGCAGGTTTGTAGTAAGGACTTTAGTCCTCCGATTTTAAAGAGGAAGGACTAAAGTCCTCACTACGAACTAATTGGCAGGTTTGTAGTAAGGACTTTAGTCCTCTGATTTTGAAAGGGAAGGACTAAAGTCCTCACTACGAACTAATTGGCAGGTTTGTAGTAAGGACTTTAGTCCTCCGATTTTAAAGAGGAAGGACTAAAGTCCTCACTACGAACTAATTGGCAGGTTTGTAGTAAGGACTTTAGTCCTCTGATTTTGAAAGGGAAGGACTAAAGTCCTCACTACGAACTAATTGGCAGGTTTGTAGTGAGGACTTTAGTCCTCCGATTTTAAAGAGGAAGGACTAAAGTCCTCACTACGAACTAATTGGCAGGTTTGTAGTGAGGACTTTAGTCCTCTGATTTTAAAGAGGAAGGACTAAAGTCCTCACTACGAACTAATTGGCAGGTTTGTAGTAAGGACTTTAGTCCTCCGATTTTAAAGAGGAAGGACTAAAGTCCTCACTACGAACTAATTGGCAGGTTTGTAGTGAGGACTTTAGTCCTCTGATTTTGAAAGGGAAGGACTAAAGTCCTCACTACAAACCAATTGGCGCATTGTACACCTTACTTGCAGATAGTAGAAACCCTTCTCAAATACTCCGGTTGACTGCTGAGAAAATCGCAGCTTTGCTTCAACAATTCTTCCAACCCTTCAACCTGCCTCAACCAGACAGTACCATTACTTCCAGCTACAGCAATTTGCTTGCCATCTCCACTCCAACCAACACTAACAACATTCTCCTCAAAGGTAAATTGAGCAACCGGGCGCCCCGCTAAATTCCACAGCCGCACAGTCTTATCAATTCCCACAGTAGCCAGCCTTTCTCCGTCGGGACTAAAACTAATTAATTTCGCATCTAAATGCAAGGTTTCAAATTCACTAACTAATTCTTTGGTTGACAGATTCCACAACCCGACTTTGCCGTTTAATGTTACTGTAGCAAAGCGATACTGCTGTTCATCTGGACTGAAACTGATACCAATTGCCTGCACCGGCAGCGTTTTTTTTAGTTGTCCCGACAAATCCCAAACTCGCACTGTAGATTTGCCGTCTAAAGTCGTCAAAAAATCGCCACTAGGGCTAAAATTCACGCTTCTCACTAAACCATTGTGACCGGGAAGCTTCACGCTAGATGAGATTGATTGTGATAGTTTTGACAAGTTCCAAATTGCCGAACTGCTATCGATTCCTGCTGCCGCAAATAACTTTTCTGTCGGACTAAAACTAATACTGTTAACAGAGCCTTCAATTCCTTTCAACTGAGAAATCTTTTTCCCTGACAAATTCCAGAACTTAACTGTGCTATCGCTTCCGGCAGTCGCTAAAGATTTACCATCTGGGCTAAAGCTTACCATATTCACTGACTGCTGTAAAGCTTTCCATTCAGCAACTTTCTGCCCGTAAAAGTTCCAAATTCTCACTCTATCGTCTATTCCTGCGGTTGCCAAAATCTTACCATCGGGGCTGAAACAGATGCTGGTAACAGCACCTGTATGAGCTTGCCAATTCATCTTTCTTGGTGGAAGTGATGGTGCTTTAATCTGCTGTTTTTTGCTAATTTCGTCAAGAATAACTTGTAAGGCTAACAGCGGTCTAGTTGCAGGATATTGTTCGAGATGTTGTTTGTTTTCAACAAATGTTCTTAATTTTTTCCCAGAGGCGATCGCCCTCAGTAAAGCTTCCGATAAAGCTTCGCTGCTCTCATTTTTTTGAGATACTGCCAACAGTAAAGCATCGCTGCCATTTTGTTCGATTTCAATACTTGCTTGTGCTAGTTTAAACCGCTGGTAAGCGAGAGTTGAAAAGCCGATCGCCCCAATCAACGATCCAACCAGTACCGCCGAACCGATTCCGATCCACAGTTGGGCTTTTTGCTTGGCTGCACCAGCTTCACTCAAAGCTGTTTCGGCATCGCGCGCCGCTTTTTGCGTTTCTAGTTTAGCTGCCAGCAGCAGTTGATTTTGGTCGCTCAAAATCAGTTTTTGGCTGGCTGTCAAAAATTGAAAGTCTTCGTTTCTCAAACTTTTGTCTGCCGCCCAAACCAATGCTGATTGCAAATCTTCGCCTCGCAACAGTTGGGAGTCATCTTGAGAGTTAGAATTCAGCCAGACTTTGATGGCTTCGGAGTAAGGTAAGAGTTTTTCTAAGTTTTTGGCGATTAAGTCTTGGTTAAAGACAGCTTGATAAATAGGATTAGAAATAGTTAATTTTTCCCGGCGCTTGACGATTAATCCGCTTAATCGCAATTCCATTTGTTCCGCACTACCATCGGGGACGATTTCAACTTGCTGTAAAATTTGCTGATACAATCCGAGTCTTCTGACAATCCGCTGGTTTTCTCGAAAAAGCCGATCGCGAATTGTGGACAAATGTTCGGGAACATCCTGAGATTCCCAATTCTCCACAATCTTCAACCGTACCACTTCCTCAACCCACTCTTTGGGATTATTGACTCGCTCTTGCTCCCCCCCTTGACAAGGGGGGGCTGGGGGGGGTGCATTTTCAAAGGGATTTTGAATGCGCTCTTGCTCCCCCCCTTGACAAGGGGGGGCTGGGGGGGGTGCATTTTCAAACAGCAGTTTGCACAACTTTTGAGTCAAAAACGGTTGCCCGCCCGTCCAATACAAAACCTCTCTCAAAACTTCAGCAGAGCGGTCTGTCAGCTCTGCCAACCCCGCTGCTAGCGGTTGAGCTTCTGTTTCATCAAAACCAGTTAATTCGATCGCCCTACCGATATTAAAAGGCGTGTTGCTGCCCAGATTCTTGTCGCGGCACAAATCCGTCGGCGATGCTACACCTAGGAGAGCCCACGTTAGGCGATCGAACTCCGAGTTATTGGCGCGCTTGTTGTAGCACGATCGAATTAGGGCTAGGAAATCATCGGCGGGAAAATCCAGGGCGAGAATGCTGTCGATTTCGTCGATAAAAATCACAATATTGGTGGAAATATTGGCTAACAGTACGGTTTCGATGAATTCGCTCAATCTTTGCACCGGAGTTAAAAAATTGCGATCGCGCCACCAAGTCCGCACGTTGACAATATCCGACAGATTAAAGTTATTTTCGAGAATGCGTAGCAACCCAGCATACCACTGTTCGGGAGTCACGCCGCGGTTGCCAATTTCCGAAATGTCGATCGCAGCACAAGCAATTCCCTCATTTCTCAGTCGCTGAATTGTCCGCACCTGCAAGCTAGATTTGCCCATTTGGCGGGAATTCAAAACATAGCAAAACTCCCCCGCCTTCAATCCGTTATAAAAGTCGTCGTCTGCTTGACGCTTCACATAATTCGGAGCATTATTTGTCAGACTGCCACCGACTTGATAGTAACTGGGTTTTGCGGTAAAATTCATATAATTCATTTAATTCATTCGGCGGTTGAAACCGCGTCTACACGAACGAAGTCGGCCTTCGCCGACTGAGGAATGTAATTAAAATTTTGGATGATATATTGTACCATAATATAGCATGAAAACAGATTGGATTGGATATCACCACGACAAAGATAAGTTAAGGACGGAAATTTGGTCTTTACTGAAAGATCAAACCGCATCTGTTGGCGATTCTTTTGGTCATATTCCCAATTTTGTCGGTGCCGAGTTGGCGGCTGAAAAATTGGCGAGTTTACCGATTTGGCAACAGGCGAAAACGATTAAATGCAATCCCGATGCGGCGCAAATTCCAGTGCGGATGCGGGCTTTGCAAGACGGAAAACGCCTGTATATGGCTGTACCGCGCTTAACAGACGATCGCTGTTTTGTGGAGTTAACAGCCGAGGATTTGCAGAGACAAAGTGTATCTATTGCCGAAAGTGCGATCGCTCGTAAAGCCCTCACTTGCGGAAAATTGGTCAGTTTTGCAGAAATGGAGGCGATCGACTTAGCAATAGTCGGCTGTGTAGCGGTGGCGCGCAACGGGGGAAGAACCGGCAAAGGTGCAGGATTTGCCGATTTGGAGTTGGCGATGCTGACAGAATTCGGGTTAGTAGAAATCGATACGCCGATTGTGACAACAGTGCATCCTTTGCAAATTGTAGAAGATTCGCGTTTGCCGATGCAGGCTCACGATTGGGCGCTGAATTGGATTGTGACTGCCCAGGAGGTAATTGAGACTAATACAACTTATCCGCGTCCAACTGGGTTAAACTGGGATAGTTTGCGATCGGAACAGTTGGAACAAATTCCGATTTTGCGAAAGTTAAACGAACCGCGAAGGCGCGAAGGACGCGAAGAAGGAAGAAGAAGGTAATTTTATAATATATCTACTTTGCAGCCAAAATGCGCCACATAACGAAAACAGTAAAACCTAGATAACCAAACACAGTTATCCAATCTAGCCAATTGTCGGAAGTTATCAAAAAAATGTCGTCCATGGGATGTTTTAAGCTGAAAAGATGTAAATTGTGATTTTTCGTTGGGTGGGGGCGGGTTTATGAGATTGTCGGTTTTAGGCCATTATTGTCGGTGAATCCGCCCCTACAATATCTGGAATTATATGATACCTAATTGCTCAATATTTTACCCGATCTAGCCAATTATCGGAAGTTATCAAAAAAATATCGTTCATGGGATGTTTGAATCTAAAAAGATGTAGATTGTGATTTTTCGTTGGGTGGGGGCGGGTTTATGAGATTGTCGGTTTTACGCAATTATTATTGGTGAACCCGCCCGTACAATATCTGGAATTATATGATACCAGTTGGGTGGGGCGGGTTTATGAGATTGTCGCTTTTAGGCAATTATTGTCGGTGAACCCGCCCCTACAATATCTGGAATTATATGATACCTAATCGCTCAATATTTTACCCGATCGCGCTTAAGTGCGATCGAAAATATTGTCGGTACAACTCGCACCTAGGCACGCACTCGTTTCCCTGCAATTTCACCAACCCCAAACTGTCCAACTTAAACGCCTGAATCGCCTTTAATTGCACCCCAGAATCCGCCGCCGCAATCTCTCTCATCCCCGCAGCTAATTCTGGATATTCTTCTAAATTCCACAGTTGGCGGCGCAAATGGTCGCTGTAAATTCCCGCATCGGCGATCCTCTTCGAGGGCTTCGCTAACGCACTTTCTTTTAATTCATCAAGTGTCAAATCACCTCGCGAAATGTGATATAATGCAACTCGCACTAAATATGGATGACCGCCCACAATTGCCATCAGTTGCTCAACTTCGGCATCTGACCAACTTAAATTGTGCCGCGCTGCTAAATCTTGGATTTGCTGGTGGTTGAATTCGGGCAAGTCTACGGGTAAGCCGACGTTGAAGGGCGATTGATTGATATTCATGGGGATGTAAACTTCGGTGGAGTGAACCACAATTAACCGCAGTTTTTTCCAGATATCCCGCCGCTTCGATTCTTCGTGCCACGCCCGCAGCAGTCCCAAAAAGTCTTCGGCTATGTCGGGATATTGGAAAACGCGATCGATCTCGTCTAATCCTAAAATTAGAGGACTGTCGATTTGGGGTAAGATGTATTTTTCAAAGTAATCTTTGCAGTTGACTTTGCTGCCAAAAATATCGTCCCAATAATCGTCTAATTGATTGGCTAAGTGCAATTCGCGCCCGACGTAAGCGCAAAACCATTTTAAGAATTTATCTAAGTTGGCGAATACACTTTTATCTACTAACTGAAAAGTTAGCGGTACTGTGCAATAACCTTGACGGGTTCCGTGATGCAAAATTCTTGCCATCAAGGATGTTTTGCCCATTTGCCTCGGTGCTTTGATTCTAATTAAGGCGCTGGGCTGTACAATAGTTTGATAGCAGCGTTCTTCTATGGGCGGGCGTTCTACATAAAATTGAGAAGCGACATCGACTTGTCCTCCCGGTAATTCCGGTTCGGCGGCGGGTAGAGGTATTTCGTCGCTACTAATTTCTAATATTTGTTTTGCTCTAAAATCTTCCGGTTGTTCTTTGACTGGTGCGGGAGTTTCTGCTAGCAATTTCAACACTTCTTCGATCAAAATTGGAGTGTCGCCGTCCTTTTGCCATTCCCTCTGTTCGATTCGGTACAAATAGCCCCGCAAATCGTGGTTTAGAGGTACGTTCAAGGGAAAACCGACGCGAATTGGTAAAATTATTGGTTTCTTGTCAGGACGCGAGTCTTGCAGTTCTTTGGCTTGCTGAACTTGATATGTCAGCAGTTCGCTTTGGCTGACTGTTGGCGGCAATAGCAATAGCAAATAATCGCATTCTTTGAGGAAGTAGTTTATGCGATCGAACCAATTATCTCCCAATCTAATATTATTTTCTGCGGTGAAGACTGTATGCCCGATCGCACTTAAGGCTGTTTCTAGCTGTTTTCCCAACTCGCGATCGGGTTCGGCGCTGCGATAACTCACAAATACTTTAACACTTCTGTTGCTGCTGGCGGTTTCCCCGGCAACGGGTAAATTGTCCGACTCAGCGACATCTTCGGCATCGTCTAGTTTAGCCGATCGATGGTCGCCATTCGTCAGAGTCAGCTCAAACGCCGCGAACAACTGTCGCAGTTTGCTGAGATCCGCACCTTCTCTACCCTGCTTAATTTTGCTGACAGTATCCGCGCCAACGCCCGACTCGGCCTCGATTTCCGTCAGAGTACCTCTAATGTTATATCGGTCAGACCATTCTTGGAGCGCCTCATTAAGTTTCTTTAAGCCAGGGGCTGTGAGAATTCGACCGCGATCGCGTTTTGACTTGAGCACTTCTGTTGCACTGAAATGGGAAGGAATCTAGGAACTTTAACACCTTAAGTTCCTATTTTAAGCGATTTTAAGGGAGATAGTCAGCCCGCCGGAATTTAAGTAATTTTACTTGTAGAGGGTTTTTAGGCGATCGACTTTCTCAAACTCTGTCCTGATAACGGCTTCAACCTGTGAATATATTTGAAAAGAAAAAAAAATCTTAACTCCCCAATCTCCCCTGCGAGCAACCACTGATTTTTTTTAGAGTAGATACATCAAGGAAAACCCAGGAGCATCACCATGAACAAAATTCTACACCGATTGGCAATGGCCGCCTTAGGAACTGCTTCAATTGTGACAATTAATACACTTAATAATTTAACAGAAGCATCGGCCGCTGGTAAATTTGACCAACCGCAAATTCATCAGAATACGATTTTTCCAATTGCTGTCCCCCATCAGTTGCATAAATAGCATAAATCCATTTATTTCATTCAGGAGAATTTATGAAGTCTACACTTTGCTCGCCACAATCTACCGCTACAGAATCTAACTCCGTTGATGCTGATGCGATCGATGCCTGCACTGCATTAGCGTGGGTTGAATTGGTAGCCTTAGATAACAGCGCTCTCACGGGTGATGATTGGCTGGTGCTGTGCGATGATATTGATAGCGGGGAAATCTACCGCGGCTGGTTTCTGTGGCACGATCGCGAAGTTAGCGGTAATTGGGAAGCTTACGACCATTTGAACGATCGCCGATTTGTTGCCAAAAGCCAAGTTTTTGCCAAAAGTGCGATCGACTCCATCGAAGATGCCAGAAATCGCGCGATCGCACAACTAGAATTTGTACTCTAACACAAATACAACTCGCGCCGAGGAAACAATAATTCCCGACTGAATGAACTTTCCGATCTACGCAAGACGAGAATAAACAGGTTTAATATAACCGGATGCAATATAATTCCCGGCAACCAAATATTCTCAAAGAAAATAATAAAAATTACGGGTGCAGGCGTATGTAGTTGCGCTTGGGGGCTCTTTTAAAGCGCAACTACGTACCTTTTATGACTCTGGTATGTTGTTGCGCTTCAGCGCTCTTTTGAATATATAAGAGAAGAGCGCTTAAGCGCAACTACGTACCTTTTATGACTCTGGTATGTTGTTGCACTTCAGCGCTCTTTTGAATATATAAGAGAAGAGCGCTTAAGCGCAACTACGTACCTTTTATGACTCTGGTATGTTGTTGCACTTCAGCGCTCTTTTGAATATATAAGAGAAGAGCGCCCAAGCGCAACTACGTACCTTTTATGACTCTGGTATGTTGTTGCGCTTCAGCGCTCTTTTGAATATATAAGAGAAGAGCGCCCAAGCGCAACTACGTACCTTTTATGACTCTGGTATGTTGTTGCGCTTCAGCGCTCTTTTGAATATATAAGAGAAGAGCGCCCAAGCGCAA
>NZ_JAHREU010000011.1:26286-34927 GCF_020883145.1 Microcoleus sp. CAWBG27 | reverse complement strand
CTACGTACCTTTACTACTCTTTTCGCTCGATAACCACACTCAAATGAGCGACAACTGCCCCAACTGTTGCCAATACAGCAGCAATTGGAAAGACTACACTCCCTGCAACACCGCCTACCAATCCCGCCATCAGCGGAATGTCTGCTAAAATCCGCCCTTCTGAGTTTTTGATGACGAGGCGGCGGAGTTTTCCTTGCTCAATTAGTTCTTTGACTTTACCAATTAAACTGTCGGCGCTAATCTTAAATTCTTCCACTCTAACTTTTTCCTCTGTTACGAACTCTGAGGTGAATAAAGGAGTTTCAACTGTTGGGTTAGCTGAATTTCCGGCTGCTGCTTCGTCTTGGAGGATTGTTACTTGTTGTTCTAGTTGTTGTGAGTTCATTTTGTGTAGGGCGGGCGAACACCAGCCGTTTAATTTCTATACTTCTATCTTGTGCGATCGCACTTCGCACCGACAGGCAAGAAAACCCTACAAGCTGCATTCGTACTTTCCGCCCCCGCCTTTTCACCCAAAACATTATCTCTGTGGACAGCGTTAATCAGTTGACAGTTGACAGTTGACAGTTGACAGCGTTAATCAGTTGACAGCGTTAATCAGTTGACAGTTGACAGTTGACAGCGTTAATCAGTTGACAAATGACCAATGACTAATGACCAATGACCAATGACTAATGACTAATGACTAATGACTAATGACCAATGACTAACTTATTTGTGCCGAATTAGCTCGTAAATTTCCACATAGTCTTTAGCTGGATATTTCCACGAATTATCGCAATTCATACCTTGAATCATCAGCTTTTCAAAGTCATCATGATAGTCATACCACAATCCGATCGCCCGATCGAGCGCCGACTCTAAAGCGTAGTAGTCTGTTTGGTGAAATACGTAGCCGTTGCGCTCTTCGGGTAAGTGGTTGGTGTCGTAATCGCGATCGAACACCGTATTCACCAAACCGCCCACGCCCCGCACCACAGGCACCGTACCGTACCGCAACCCGATCATCTGAGTCAGCCCGCAGGGTTCGTAATTGCTCGGCACCACAATCATATCCGCACCCGCGTAAATTAAGTGCGACAGTTCCTCATTAAAACCGAGTTCCAAATGGCAGTCGGGATTGTCATTTAAAACCCATTTTTCGTGCTGGAAATGCGCGTTAATTCCCGCTTCCGTCGCCGAACCCAAAAGTACGAATTGCGCGCCTTTGCTCAGACAGTAATAAATTGCATGGTGGACGAGGTGAACGCCTTTTTGGTCGTCCAAACGACCGATAAAGGTAATCAGAGGCTTGTCAGCATCGCGCATTAACAGCCGATCGCGCAAAGCTGTTTTAGTTTCGGCTTTTCCTGCCAAATCCTCCTGAGTGTAGTGTTGCGGAATATAGCGATCGCTCTCGGGATTCCACACGTCGTAATCGATGCCGTTGAGCACCCCGCGAAATTTGTCTTGATATATATGCAAAGTGTGGCCCAAACCGTAGCCGAACTCGCCGACGTGAGCTTCCCAAGCGTGGTGCGGCGAAACCGTCGTCACAAAGTTCGAGTACACAATGCCACCTTTCATAAAGTTGATGGCAAAGGGGTTAAAATTATCTCGCAGGCGATCGTACTGAAAATAATACTCATCTCGATTCAAACCCGTTGCTTGCAAAATCTCACTTCCGCCCATGCCTTGATGTTTGAAATTGTGAATGGTATAGCAGACTCGCTGATTTTCCATCCAATTGTATTTGTAAATTTCAAACAGCATGACTGGAACCAAGCCAGTTTGCCAATCGTGACAGTGAATCACATCCGGGCGCTTGTTGCTTCTTAGCAAAAATTCTAAAGCAGCTTTGCTAAAAAACGCAAACCGCATATTGTCATCATTGCAACCGTAATAACAGCCGCGGTTAAAAAAGTTATCTTGCGATCGAGGTTCGATGAAAAAACATAATACCCCGTGTACCCAGCCGCAATAGACATCGCATAGGATTTCGCCGCCGTACCAGGGCACCGCCAAATCCCGATAGGCATCGTGCAGCCCCCAAATGTGGTCGTACCTCATGCAGTCGTATTTGGGCAGAATAATCTCGACGGCGTGGCCGGAATTCTGCAACTCCCGACTCAACCCATAAACTACGTCCCCCAAACCGCCTGCTTTGATGACGGGGGCGCACTCTGAGGCAATTTGTACGATGTACATTTTTTTTGCTTACTCCTGGCTGAATCAAAAAATATTTTCTTAACTTGACAAAGTATATGATTTCTCGCCAAATAAGCAAGTCGCTCGTTAGACATAAAAGGGCGATCGCGCTTCCGGCTAGCAGAATTCGGGGCTGTGGCCCACAAACGCAGGCGAGACAAAGGACACATACGCGGCACAGCCTCAAAAGTCGAGTTCTACCTTATTCGATCGCATTTGTCAACTAAATATTTCAAAAATTTTTGTGGAATTTTCGCGAAAATTTCTCGCAGGATGCTGATAACTGATTATCAGACAACACTTGTTTGGCTACCAAACATCAACTCAGCGATTCTATTGTGGAAACTCAACCAGCAAATGCCGTGTCTAGCATTCATCCAGAGACTCTTCAGGAGGCCCTCGCCGATGCCCGACACCAACAATAGGGAGAACAATTTAAACCAACAACTCAAACAGCTAGTTGCTGAAGCCTGTTCGCATCCGCCCAAAAGCTTGATGCGACGGCAAAAACTCAGCGAGATAGTGAGGCTGATCGTGAGATCCGGCAAACTTTGGCAAGAAAACACGCCTCATTATAACGATGCCCTACAGCAAACTTGGGTGTATTTTTGTCGCAATGTTTGCGTTTGCGAAGAGAACACCACAAGAATTTTCGATCCGAATCGAGCCAGTCTCATTACTTGGCTAGGCAACTATCTCATGATGCGGCTGAGAGACTTTTGTATCGAAGAAGCAAAGGATCAAAATAGAGTTATTTTCCCGACAAATTTAGACGATTCAGAACTAATTAACCCGATAAATAATGTCGAAAATCCGCCGACTCATTCTGACAGTCCGCTAGTTATTCTAGAAGAGACTAAAAAATGGGTGCTGGCAGATATAGAGGGAGAGTTAAGAAGCGTTTACATCAAAGAACGCCCCGATGTCACTTGCCAAATCTTAATTTTGAAGCGTCTTCCCCCGGAGACTCCCTGGAAAAATATTGCTCTTGAATTTAACTTGCCACCGTCAACCGCGCCCAACTTTTATAAAAGAGAGTGTTTGCCCCGCTTGCGAAATTTTGCCAAAAAGCAAGGATATCTAGAATGATAGTTGACAGTTGATAGTTGACAGTTGACAGTTGGCAGTTGGCAGTTGGCAGTTGACGGTTGAGAGTTAACAGTTAACAGTTAATAGCGATGTTTGTTAGACTTGAATTAAAATATCGCCGCTCAAACAACCTTGGAATAGGGAGCAGTTCAGTTTTGTGAAAAGCATTTTTTTTATTATAGTGCGAGCGTCCCCGCTCGCGGATTCTACAACTCGCGAGCGGGGACAGCACTATAAATGCCAAACTGAGATGCTCCCTTGGAATAGGGCATAACAACCCTGAAAATTGGGTAATTTTTAATTAGTAATATAGCGCTTCTCAGAAAAGTGAGGTATGCCCTATGCCCTATGCCCTATGCCCTATGCCCTATGCCCTATGCCCTATGCCCTATCCCCATAAGTACCTCATCTTTTTGAGAAAGGCTAGAGAAAAGTATGTTTTTGAGTTTTCATCATAAAACTATAGTTCAAAGAGGAGAATCCCGATGAATGGCAATCTTAACAATATCAGGCAATCATCTATTCCACTGCCCATTACTACAGCAGCGCTGCGGCTGGCAGAGAACTTTTCAAATATTAAAGGATTGAGCACAGCAGAAAAAAGAGACCAAGTTTATTTCAACACTTTAGCTGTATGTGCAGTAAAAGATTACATGGAAATGATGGATATTCCTACAGATTTGAAAGCCAGCGACAGTTGGAACCCTGCCATGCGCCTTTACACCGATGCAGCAGATTTGAAATTAACTCAATTTGGCTATTTGGAATGCCGCCCTGTGAAGTCTGGCAAGTTTTGTGACATTCCGCTAGAAATACCTGACGATCGCATTGGTTTAGTGGCAGTTGAAATCGATACACAGCGGCAAGAAGCTACTTTGCTGGGATTTATTGCAACTGCAAGTGCTGGCGAGTTGGCGATCGACAAATTACAAAGTGTTGAAAAATTGCTGCTACATTTGGATAGTCTGAAACGAAGCAAAAAAGCTGTACAACTCAGTCAGTGGCTGCACAATATTTTCGAGGCCAGTTGGCAGTCTGTAGCAGAAGTTTTAGCGCCACCAGAACCTAGTTTAGCTTTTCGTTACGGCAGCGCAGTCGTGCGGGCTAAGACGATCCATCTGACACCAGATATCTCGGAACCAGTATCAACAACCCTCAACTATTTTCGGGGAAAACCTAATTTAGATAGGGGTGTAGGAGTAGCTGCCGAATCTGTAGCTTTGGTGGTGGCGATCGCACCAACGACTGATAGTGATATTAATATTAAAGTACAGGTGCATCCGATCGCCCGAGCAGACAGCTTGCCGCTCAACCTGACTCTGAAACTCATCGACGGCGAAGGAACGACTGTCATGGAAGCTTGTGCAGTCAAAAAAGACAACGGCTGCATGACACTGGAATTTGCTGCCGATCGCGGAGAATGTTTCAGCGTTGTGGTAAAACTGAAAGAAATATGTATAGCAGAGAATTTTGTCGCTTAAATCTGCCCGCTGGTTACAAGCTGTTCAGCATTAAAATTGAACCTTTACCAGGAAGTTAGCTTGAGGAATCAAAAATCTCAGTGTATCAAAGACCTGAGAGTGTCAACCATGCAAAAATTAGTTGTCTTAAAGCTAGATGATAACTTGACAAAAGGCGTGCGAGCTACTCTGGAAATCGGCCCGGAAGGAGAACGGGCCACAGTAGAAATCCAAGGTTTCCTGCCTCCGAAACCAGAAATAGCTGACAACTACGATCGCTGGCAGTCAGTGTACCGCAGTTTGGGAGATTTCCGCATTAAGCCGATCGCAATTACCATTAGTAGCTCTCGTGCGGAACAGTTGGCAAAATGCCGGGATTTGGCAGCACAATTAAGCCAGCAAATCAATAGCTGGCTCTATTCCGAATCGTTTCGCCAACTCAGAGAAACATTGCTCGCACAATTAAGCCCGTTGGACACAGTTCGATTTTTAATCAAAACTGACGACATTGTTTTGCGGCGGCTGCCTTGGTACTGTTGGGATATTTTCGATCGCTATCCGAAAGCCGAAATTGCTTTAAGCGCCACTTCTATAAAACCGCAGGTTTGGGATCCCCCTAAATCCCCTTTAAGAAGGGGGAATTTGACACAATTCTCCCCCCTTTGTAGGGGCGGTGCCCCCGTGCCCGCCCGCTGGGGGGGATCTCCGATTTCAGATCCCCCTAAATCCCCTTTAAGAAGGTGGAATTTGAGTGAATTCTCCCCCCTTTGTAGGGGCGGTGCCCCCGTGCCCGCCCGCTGGGGGGGATCGGAGAGTTTTGGAAAAGGTCATAAAAATCTCGTCAGAATTTTAGCAATACTGGGTAACAGTCAAAATATTGATATTGAACAAGACTGCAAAATCTTGGCAGAATTGCCATCAGCAGAAATTACATTTTTAGTCGAACCAAGCCGCCGCCAAATCTGCGAACAGCTTTGGGAAAAAAACTGGGATATCTTATTTTTTGCCGGACACAGTTCTACCGACAGCGACGGTCGAAGTGGTAAATTTTATATCAATAAAACCGAGAGTTTAACAGTTGAGGAACTGAAACACGGTTTCAGGCTAGCAGTTAACAGCGGCTTGCAATTGGCTGTTGTGAATTCCTGCGACGGATTGGGCCTAGCGCGACAGCTAGAAGATTTGGGAATCCCGCAAACGATCGTGATGCGGGAACCGGTGTGCGATCGAGTTGCCCAAGATTTTTTGAAGTATTTTCTCCAATTTTTTTGCAGCGGGGAATCTTTGTATGTGTCAGTGCGCCTCGCGAGGCAAAGATTGGCAGAATTAGAGTCAGAAATTCCGGGCGCGGATTGGCTGCCGGTAATTTGTCAAAATCCGGCATCCCAGCCGCCGACTTGGCAAGAGTTGCTGCACAAACCCGAGGTGAAAAATGCCAGTAATTCGCCATCTTTATCTTGGCGGCGCCGTTTTGGGAGCGGGCTGTTGTCGATCGCAATTGCTGCTGTTTTTGTCCTGGGAATGCGATCGCTGGGCTGGCTGCAAGTATCGGAATTGCAAGCTTTTGACGAATTGATGCGCCTGCGTCCCCCCGAAAGCTCGGATTCGCGTTTGTTGCTGGTGGAAGCAACGGAAACGGATATCGAAAAATACGGCTTTCCGCTGCCGGATGGGACGATCGCCAAAGCAGTAGCAAATTTAGCACAGTATCGGCCGCAAACGATCGCCCTGGATATCTTTCGCCCTCGCCCCTCCGGAGTCGGTTATGCGGCATTGGCTGCTAGCTTTAAGAGCGATCGAAGTTTAATTGGTTTGTGCAGCGTCAAAGAAAGCGGCAAACCGAACAAATGCGGCATCAAACCGCCGCCTGCACTGCCAAAAGAGCGCCTCGGGTTCAGCGATGTGGTGGCTGATGCCGATGGCACTCTCCGCCGCCACTTGTTGTTTATCCAGCCGCATAGAACCGATAGTTGTGCTACTGAACATTCTTTAAACATGAGGGCTGCGCTCCATTACCTAGCAGCAAAAGGCATCACACCAGAAACTCTACCAGGAGATAAGATAGAGCTGGGAAAGGCGGTTTTTGCACCGATTCACGGCAGTACAGGCGCTTATCACAACCTGGACGATCGCGGTTTTCAAATTATGCTCAATTATCGATCGCCCCAAAATTTTATTCGGCGAGTTAGCCTGACACAACTGTTAGAAGGAAAAGTCAGTCCCAATTTGATTAAAGACCGAATTATTTTTATAGGTGTGACGGCGCCGATTTCCAATCCCGATTATTTTTTTACACCCTACAGCGCGCGAGAAATACCTTATCAGAAAATGCCGGGGGTGTTGCTTCAAGCACAAATGTCTAGTCAAATTATCAGTGCTGCTTTGGATGGGCGCCCGCTGCTGCAAATTGTTCCTGTGTGGCAAGAAATGCTGTGGATTTTGGGCGGCGCAGCAGTTGGCGGCACGATCGCGATTTTCAGCCGGCGCAGGCTGTTTGCGGTGTTGCGGGCGATCGCTTTTGCGGGGATTTTGGGCGGAGTTTGCTGGTTTTTGCTAATCCAGGGTTGGTGGGTGCCTTTGGTACCGTCGGTTGTGGCAATGTTGGGGGCGTGTGGTATTGCGATTTTTTGTAAGCGAATCTAGAACCGTCTCTGTTAGATAGGTACGTTGTTGCGCTTGAGCGCTCTTAGTATATCTACGATCGGAGCGCTGAAGCGCAACTACATACCTTTTTTTTGGGATTTTAAATTATATCACATCTGGCTGTACCGGAATTGTTAAACCACAGAGAGCGCAGAGGACACAGAGGGAGAGTATAGAGAGATGAATTATCATTCCTATGAAGAGCGGATTTGAATTTATTTATTCAATAGACTTGTATTGCCAAATTATTTTGGCAATTCAATCCTAATTGGAAAATATCCTGTGATTGCGAGCATTCGGAGCAAATGTGTAACCGTATCCGCGAACTGTTTGAATAAAATTTGGCACAGCCCGATCGACTTTAGCCATTTTCTTGCGAATCTGGCCGATATGCACGTCCACCACTCGCTCTTCTGATGCGTAATTGGATTTCCAGCCCCAAATTTTTTCGATTAGCTGTTGGCGAGTCCAAGCTTCATCTGAATGAGTTGCCAAAAAACACAAGATCTCATATTCTAATTTGGTTAGAGTCAAAGTTTTATCCTGCAATCTTACTTCCCTACTCATTAAATCAATTTCTAGTTGACCGCAGACAAGGCGGGGCGGGTTGACGGTTCTCCCACGCCGCAACAAGACTTCTACTCTAACTGCTAGTTCTTCAATACTGAAGGGTTTGCACATAAAATCGTCAGCACCTGCTTGCAGGATTTTAATTCGATCTTCTTCGGCGGTGCGGCTGCTCAGAATCGCGACTAAAACATTCGTCCGCTTTTGCATTTCTTGACAAAGTTTATAGCCTGTAGTATCGGGCAAATTCCAATCTAAAATCACGAGAACTGGGTTGAATTCATCAAATATTTCTAATGCTGTTTGGCCGTCGGCTGCAAATTGTACTTCATATCTCTGTTTCAGAAAGCGGTAGACTAGATTGCGGACGGGGGCGTCGTCTTCTACAACTAGAATTTTGGTGTTTTGAGCGGCAGAGATTTTCATAATTTTCAACTCAATTGTTAATGGTGCAAAGTTAATTAGTAATATCATGTCCGGTCAAACAACTATCATGATTTGGGTTCGTAGTGAGGACTTTAGTCCTCTGATTATGAGGACTGAAGTCCTCACTACAAACCGGATTTTAGTTCGTAGTGAGGACTTTAGTCCTCTGATTATGAGGACTGAAGTCCTCACTACAAACCGGATTTTAGTTCGTAGTGAGGACTTTAGTCCTCTGATTATGAGGACTGAAGTCCTCACTACAAACCGGA
>NZ_JAHREU010000011.1:0-26186 GCF_020883145.1 Microcoleus sp. CAWBG27 | reverse complement strand
TTTTAGTTCGTAGTGAGAACTTTAGTCCTCTGATTATGAGGACTGAAGTCCTCACTACAAACCGGATTTTAGTTTGTAGTGAGGACTTTAGTCCTCTGATTATGAGGACTGAAGTCCTCACTACAAACCGTTTTTGTTGCTGCTGATTGACTGAACATGATTTAAGTCATTCCCAATCGAAAATCGAAATGACTTATCCAGGCCCGATCGCCTTTCTGTGAAGATTTCAGCCAAAAAACTAATTTTTTCGCGGGATTTGGCAATTCTTTACAAAATTTAACCGAAACTCCCCATTAGGCTTCGCCGATTAGCGTGAAAGCTGCCCAATCTCTGGGATTTGGGTGCTGCTGGATTGTCTCTAACATGGCGTTTCGTAGCGATTGAGCTTTGTTGCCCGTTCGATCGAGGTTTTGATAAAATTTCACCATCAAATCGGCTGTAGGAGCATCTGGCACCGCCCACAAAGACACGATCGCACTGGATGTACCAGCCGAAATTAAAGCGCGAGACAAGCCGATAACCCCGTCACCGGTAATCCGCCCCATGCCGGTATTGCAAGCACTCAAAACTACCAAATCCGCCTGGAGGTGCAGGTGCAAAATTTCCTCAGCCGTCAGCAAACCGCTATCGGTGCGATCGGGTGCAAAGGCGATCGCACTGCCGAGTCCGCGAGTGCGATCGAGCAATCCGTGGGTGGCAAAATGGACGATGCGGGCGTCTGACAACCGCTGAAGCACGGCAGATTTGGTAGCCGAATTCCCCGTCAGGGCTTGGGTTTGGAACAATTGGGCTATCGCGTTAGCTTCGGTTTCTGAATGCGGCAAAGCAGATAACTGCTGCGGAGGTTGGCCCGGTACCAGAGCAACTTCAGGCATCGTCGGATTTCCTACTACTAAAATATCCCCAGCTAAATTAGAATTTTCTTGCCGTTTTTGACTGGTTAATTCCAGAATTTGAATTGCAGGAGCGGTCAGAATAGTATGTTTTTCAATTAAGTATTTCCCAGCAGCATCTTGCAGCGCCGGAAACGGCACAAAAAACAGTTCGCCTTGAGGAATAAAGATAATTTTAGCTGCTGGATCTGTCGGCAACAAATCGGCGATCGGTTCGATTAGCAGTTGATGAAGTTTTTGCAAGCGTGGGTGATTGGTGAGGCTCGATTCCACTTTTGTTGCTACATCAATTGCAGGTCTCTTAATAGTCAACCCTGCGGGCCAAGAGGATTGGGAGAGGGAGAGAATGTTGTGAGTTTTATCGACAGATATTACTTGCCAAGGTTCCCAATTCGGCGCATCATCGTGGAGTTTGACTAAATCGCCCGGGTACATTTTTAGAGTGGGATTGAAATCGCGATTCCTGATGCCGATCGCCTCGCGAGAATCGGCAACCAATTCTTTAAGCGAAGTATGTTCGTAGTTGAGATCAACTTGGCGAAATGCGATTTCACCACTCGGCTGAATTACCCAAATAAAGAGTTCTTCTAAAAAAGAAATCGAATATTCGACAAAAGTTGCATTTTGGGCTCTGGCAATTTCTTGAATGCGATCGATGTTAGGCGGCTTAATATCGGGTATCGCATCTGAATTTGCCGACAACCGAGCACCCAGTAACTCTACAAAAGCTCGCGCGCGCGATCGCTCCGCAATTTCCAGTGCTGCTTCTATTTTGTTCTGGACGATCAGGGTTTTTTCCAAATGGCGGTAAGTTGCGGCTTGGGTTTCAAAAATAGATACTTTAAAGTTATCGCGATCGCTCAATTTGACCCGCAGCGATTCCCAAGTTTGAATTGCATCGCCCAGGACTGTTTCAGCTTCTGCAAACTTGCCAAAGTCAAATAAAGCAAGTCCTAAATTGTTGAGAGTTGCCCCTTCTGATGCGGTTTCGCCGATCGCCCGCGCGATCTCCAAACTCTTGCGGCTGTATTCGATCGCCCGCTGGTACTGCCCCAAACAGCGGTAAGCATTGCCCAAATTTCGGCAGGAAGTTGCTTCCCCAGAGCGATCGCCAATTTCCTGCTGAATATCTAAGGATTGTTTGTAAAATGCGATCGCCCGCAAGTAATGCCCCAAATTACTGTAAGCATTACCCAGAATCACCAAAGAATTAGCTTCCCCAAAGCGGTTGTCAATTTTCGGTGCAAGATTCAGGGACTTCTCACAGTATTCGATCGCCAATTGATTTTTCCCCAGGGAAACATAGGTACGTCCCAAAGCGTTTAAGGAGTTCAATTCTCTATGCTTAGAGTTGAGTTTTATTGCCATATCTAAAGACTGAAGTTGGCATTCGATCGCCTGCTGGTATTCGCCCAGGGAATGATATGCACTCCCCAAATCGCGCCAGAAATTAGGTTCTCCATAGAGGTTGCCGATTTCCGGCTCAATCTTTAAACACTGTTGGTGGCACTCAATTGCTTGCAAGTATTCCCCCAAAGCATTGTAAATATTGCCCAAAGCGTTTAAAGAATCCACTTGTCCAGCGCAGTCGCCGATATCTCGCTGAATATTTAGCGCTTGCTGGTGAGAGTCAATTGCTTGCGAGTATTCCCCCAGCGCGCTGTAAATATTGCCTAGATTGTTCAAAGAATTCGCTTCTCCGTAGCCGTTGCCGTTGTTTCTATGAATATTTAGCGACTCCTGATAGTATTCGATCGCCTGCGAGTATCTTTCCAGGGTATTATTATCACTGTCCGAGAAGGAATCTTGCTCGGGGTGCGCTATTTCTGGTCTCTTCAGAATATTAACAAAAAATTTATTATTAATAGGAGACTGAATCGATCGGTAAATCGACAACACATCTGCCGCCGACAGCGCCTGTTTGTAGAGCTGAATATCTCCAATATTGCCTCGATAAATGCCACCAAAATCGTCCGATCGCCTGCCAACAGTCAGGGGCATATTATTGCTGAGAGAACCCTGTTGGTATATGGGTCTGAATCGGTCATCTACTTCCTTGCCATCGACATACCAGCGCCCTCCATCCACTCGATCGCGATCGACAACAACCGCCACGTGATGCCATTGGCTGTCGCTGACAACTGGGAAAAGAGCCATTTTTTCTGGACGGTGTGCACCACAGTTTAGCCAACCTTTTGCATCCGCTATTTGCAGGTTAATTTTACTTTGATAAATAAACAAACTCCAGCCCTGAATAGGGCCGGAATTTTCAATCCGCTTATCGATAATTTTGACAATACCGTAATCTTCCGTGCGAATCCACGCACAGATAGAAAAGTCTTCTGTGCCGAAATCCAGTAGAGGAGTGACTGGGAAAGTAACGTAACCTCCTGTCAGCAGCAGGCTTTCTTGTGGCCCGTTTTGCGATGGCTCAACAGCACGGCAAACGCTGTCAATTAGCAGTGCTGGAGGGAGATCCGGGCGATCGCTCGCCAAGTTTCCTGCTGCATTAAATGACCAAAGGGCGATCGGTGCTGTATTGAAAGTGTTATAGACGCTTAATATCGGGTATTTCATCAGTTGATAATTGATGGTTAATTATTGGTAATTAGTTAACGCAGTTTTCTCGATCGTTCCGAGAGTCCGACAGGGGTTAAAAACCCCTGTCTCATAGCTAAAGTCCTCTAAAAGAGGACTAAAATAGACCGTAATTTCGATCGTAATTAACAGTCGGTTTCAACCGACTTTTGCTATGAGGCAGGGGTTTAAACCCCTGCCGGACTGCGGGTGTAACGTGTTTGTCAACACCAATCACCTTAAAAATCCCCTACTCCTGGGATTGCGTAAATCCTATTTTAATATTCATCCCTACCTCAAACAAACAGTTATAAAACAATCCCATCCAAAAGCACAAATGGATGCTGCAATAAAGCCTCCCAATCAGCCTCCAAAGTCGCCAGAGAAGATATTTTCTCAAATCCACTTAACTCGGCTAGCGCTTCATACCGCAAATCATTTTCAGCATAAATCAGCAGCCTTTCCTCTAAAGTAGCTACCTGTAATTGACTCAAAAGTTTGTCCCGCAGCGCAACTAATTCAGTAATAGTTTCGTACCACAAACCGTGTTTGGCCAACAGTAAAACGCGATGCCTCAGCGATGCGGTTTCTAGCTGAACTAAGATTTCTGGTGCCAATTTCACTCGCTCAACACACCCGTAGCGAGAGATATTGTCGCAGAAAAAATCCCAGCGATATTTTTTGCCAATTTCCAGAGGAGGTGCATTGGGTGGTAAGAAAAAACTCGCAAGTCCCGCTGTTTTTGCAAGCTGAAAAAATGTTCGGAAAACTACTTCTTGATTTTCTTCGTCTCGCAGCACAAACTCCAAGGGAATGTCATCGGGAAATGGAGCCGGCAAGTACAGCCAAAAAGTCGGATGTGCGATCGCAGTCAATCCTAAATTTAGAGCCGGAATTAAAGCTAAAAAGTGGTGAAGATCGTCGCGGCTACCTGCATCTCCGCGATCGCCCGGTGCACCCCGCGCGGGCGGCTCGTAAGCCAGTACCTGCGGCTGCAAATGCGGTGACTCGGATGAATCCGCGAGCATCGCAGCCAATCCAGGTTGAACAATTGTGACAGCAAGCAGCAAATTAATCGCCGCCTGCTGTAAGAGCAGTTTTTTTTCATTCATAAACTATCTGCGAGGTAGAGGTACAAAGTCTCAGGGCGATCGCACAGCAACCTGACAATAATCATGGCAGACTTTTATCTGCGTTTATCTGTGTTTATCTGCCTTAATTTGCGGTTTTTATAATCAATCATTGTGAACCCAAGTCGAAATATCTGCAACTAAGTGACAAATTCCGAAAAACCTAACTCATTCGATCGCTTTTGTCAACTCAATTTCTTGATGCAAATCGCCAGTTGTCTCGTCTTTTTCCGAATATCGATCGCATAACTAACTCAAAGATTATTCCTAACTTTTCGATACTTACTTAAATCTGCTACCTTTTCTGCTACCCTAAAAGCATATAGCTATCTTACCAAATAGCAGACCGCGTTCCTCCACAATTCTTGAGAAAAACTTATGTCTGCGATCGCACCATCCCCCAACCCACCCGTTTTAGAAGAACTTCGCTCCGGATTGCCCAACATTTGCGGTTCCGAAGCAGAAATCAGCGCCGCTACCAACAGTAACGAACCAGTCTTTTTACCTAAGACAAATCTGCGCCTCGAAAACATTCAAGCCGGATTCGCCTGCGCCCTCCATATGCACCAACCAACCATTCCAGCCGGTGCAAACGGCGAACTAATCTGCAATCTCCAGAATATGTTTGAAAATCCCAACCAAGGAGACAATCACAACGCCGGAGTCTTTGCTTGGTGCTATTCCCGCATGGGAGAATTCATTCCCCAATTGATAGCCGAAGGCTGCAACCCGCGAATTATGCTCGACTATTCGGGCAATTTATTGTGGGGATTGCGCCAAATGGGACGCGATGATGTACTCAACAATCTCAAGCGAATTACCTGCGATCCTCAATACCAACCCCACGTAGAATGGCTGGGGACAATGTGGAGTCACGCCGTTATTCCCTCAACTCCAATCCCCGACATTAAACTCCAAATTCAAGCATGGCAACATCATTTTGCGGCAATTTTTGGCTTGGATGCTTTGAAGCGCGTTAAAGGTTTTTCGCCACCAGAAATGCACTTTCCCAATCACCCCGATACACTGTACGAATACATCAAAGCTTTGAAAGAATGCGGCTACCGCTGGCTGATGGTGCAGGAACATTCTGTGGAAAACCCCGATGGTTCGGGATTGTCGCAAGACCAAAAATACATTCCCAACCGTTTGCAAGCCCGCAATTCTCGCGGCGAAACCATCAGCATTACGGCTTTGATTAAAACTCAAGGTTCTGATACAAAATTGGTTGGACAAATGCAGCCTTATTACGAAGCGAAAGTCCGCAACAAACAGCAAATTGGCAATGTCACGATTCCTTCTTTGGTGACGCAAATTGCTGACGGTGAAAATGGCGGCGTGATGATGAATGAATTTCCCAGCGCCTTTATGAAAGCTTGGCACGAAAACCGCTCTCAAGGTGGCGGAAAATCCGGTGTTGTCGGTTTAAACGGCACTGAATATTTGGAGATAATTGAAGCGGCGGGGGTTAATCCCGATGATTATCCGATTTGTCAGGGAATCAACCAGCACAAAATCTGGCAGTTAGTCGATGCTGATAGTGCGACACCGGAAAAAGTCGAAAGTGCGATCGGGCAACTCAAGCAAACCGACCACAATTTTCACATGGATGGTGCTTCTTGGACAAACGATTTGAGTTGGGTGAAGGGCTACGAAAACGTCCTGGAACCGATGAATCAACTCAGCGCCGCATTTCACCAAAAGTACGATCGGCTGGTGCAGCAAGATGCCACAGTTACCAAGCAGTTTGAATACCAGCAAGCTTTGCTTTACAACTTATTGGTACAAACAAGCTGTTTCCGCTATTGGGGACAGGGAACTTGGACTGATTACGCCCGGGAACTTTACAACCGCGGCGCTGCTTTAATGAAGTAGGAAAATTGATCGTAGGGTGCCCCGGAAACCAACTGTTAGAGTAGTGTCAAATATCTGGACTGACGCACCTTACCGCTTTAATGAAGTAACAAAATTAATCGTAGGGTGCGTCAGCAACCAACTATTTGACCAGTGTCCAATATTAGCTCTGACGCACCCTACACCTGTTAGCAAATTCCGGGCAATTCCCCCTGCCCGATGCCCGATGCCCCATTCCCAATTCCTACATTTCCTGCATCAAACGCAAATAATTTTGCCGCATCTGCGTCATATTTTCCATCATTCTATTGGCCATATCTTTCTCAACCTCGCTCATTTGCTGCCAAAATAAAGCAGAACGCCTGGCAAGAATTGCGTCTTCCCACAACATCTCCAAAAGTTGCGCCGCCATCGGATTTTCAGCATCGATAATTCCGCACAATTGCTCAAAAGCTCGGTTAGCTTCGGCGTGACTCCCAACATCCTGAGCGAGTGTCAGGCATTTTTTGAGTTGTACGATCGGGTTTTCAGAAGAATAAGCCATAATTCGATCGAGATAAGTGACAAAATTTACAGTGACATCTTTGACATTACTTGAATGTAGACACAGCCGCACAGTTCCCAATATACCAACGCCAAGGTAAATCCATCCCTTGCGAAATCCCGAGCCGCGTAGTTTGCACGATATTAATCGTACCTGAGTCGATCGCCTCCTGAAATTGGACACTCCGGTGTTCCAACCGCAGCGCTTGGTCGGAATCCAAGGGTAAACCGCTAAAAGTTCGATCGATCTCCAGCACCTTACACAGCTTCCCAGGCCCGGCCGCGAGGCGCAACTGCTTTTTTTCGGGAATTGCAGCAAACTTGACAGGAGGCGCATCTAGCTGCAAAGCTCGAATCAGCACAGCGCTACCCACTCCCTCCGCATCCGTCACCACGTTAAAACAGTGATACATCCCGTAGATAAAGTAAACGTAGCCGATACCCGCACGCCCGAACATCGCCTGATTGCGAGGAGTCTGCTGTCGGTAAGCGTGACAAGCGGGATCTCCGGGGGCGTAAGCTTCGGTTTCCACAATCATTCCCCGAATAATCTCCCCATCAGGAAACTGTCGCACCAGAGTACAGCCCAGCAAATCAGGCGCTACGCTGGTAGATGGCCGCGCCAGCCAAAAAGATTCTACAATCTGAGTATTTGCACTCATCAAACAGGAGACAGTAAATTATGGACGTTAAGTTAGTTTTAGCAGTCTTGACAGCAGTTTTCACCGTGTGCTGTTTGTTCTTCGGCACAAAAAACGGATTCTACGATAGTGACAAGTATCACGGTAACGGTTCTGCTCACTAATTTTATCTGGTAATTACTGGCCTAAAAAAACCGTCGCCTGTGATTCAGACGACGGTTTTTTGTTTTTTTGAGCGCATTGTCAAGCAATTATATGTCTTGGGTGTATGCCACGCGGTGGATGAATATGTAATTATTGAACCGCGAAGGCGCAAAGTACGCGAAGGAAGATAAGAGCAGAAGCAGGAAAGGATTTCGCAGCAGATATTATCTCATTGACGATCGCTATATTTGCTGGAATTAAGGGTGAATGTTGCCATCGGGCATTTTAGTTCCCTGCATTGTAGCATTCTCGAAATCCGCGCATCCCGGAAGATTGAAACGCATTGTGGCTCCTCGGTCTGTTGATTTCATGTTAAAACCAACTACTGCATTTTCTGGGTTATTCTTTTCGGGTACGGCACTGACTTTAAAATCCATATTTGCTGCTTGACCGTTAGTATCAAGATTGAAACTTATGCCGCTACATCCCAAATCAGAACCAGTCAGGTTGGCTTTATTCAAGTTGGCATTTTTGAGGTTGGCATTCGCCAGTTTTGCTCCCGACAAATTAGCACCTTCTAGGTTGGCTCCCTGCAAGTTAAATCCTTGTAAGTCCATTCCCTTCAAGTTGACATTGCTGAGATTGCATTCGGGACACTGTTTGGTCTCCAGCAATTGCTTGACTTGGTTTTGCTTGTTTAAATCAGGTATGTATTTGACCGCAGCCAATAAAACGGCGATCGACAATCCAGCAGTAACTATATTTTGGATTTTCATAAAAATTCTTAAAAGCCACTGTGGCTTTCTATCTCGGTTAATTATTAATACAGCAGCGCGATCGACCTCTCCTGAATTTCCACAACAAAATTGTCTGTATTTCAGATAAGCCGGTTCGCACAATTAAATCCCGCCTTCTCTCCCTCGGCTGTGCCGCTTTTGGTTTCGGACTCGCCCGTCGGTCTGCTTCACTTCGCTTTGGGCAGCCCACCAACAAACTTTTTTTACCTCAGGCAACGTATGCGCATATACCTGCGGGCTGAAAAAAAAGAAACCTTATTTATATCCCTAGCATGAGCCAATCTTAGAAAAATTTGAGGATGATGAAAGAGAAATGCAATGCCGTACCTGCGCTGTTGTAAGTTCTGGGCAACTACTTTTGTCACAATTGCTTTGAGTAATTAATGTACTTACAAAACGGTTAGCAGCAGCTCAGGTTCCTCAACCTCGCCAGAACACACCCTACCTGTAATCCCGACAATTCGGAGCGGCAATGAACACAATCAAACCCGAAACCAGAAGATCGCGCTTCATGGCTCTGCTGCTGACAACGCTGCTGACCTTTCCGTTTTTGAGTGCTTGCGGTTCTAGCAAGGAAAGTTCGGCTCCCCCGCCGACCGTTGACGACACTCGCGCTGGATCAGTGCAAACTAATCGCGCCACTCCTACGCCCGAAGCAAAAAAAGGATTGAGCAATACTCAAAAAGTAGCGATTACTTTAGCAGGAGCGGCCGCCCTTTACTACATCTACAATCAGCACAAAAATAAACAAGAACAGGGGGCGCAGGGAAAACATTACCTTTCCAAAAACGGTCGGGTTTACTACCGCGATGCCCAAAATCGCGCTCACTGGGTAACGCCACCGCCTGAAGGAATTAAGGTTAATGTTCCTGAGTCCGAAGCAGCGCGTTACCGGGAATTCCAGGGATACAACAACCAAACTACCGGTCGAGACTTGAAAGGCTTGCCGGAAGCTACAAGTCCTGTTCCGGCACAGTAGCCTCACCATTGGAGATTTTAGATTGCAGGTTCCATGATTTTCCCTTAACTCTGGTATTCCCAATCTAAAACAACAGTTTTTCAGCACATAAAACAGAGGAACTTTATCATGGTAGACGGATTTTTTCGGAAGTTAAAAGATGCGATCGTCGGGCCAGACAGCGAGCAAGTCGATCCTGACACCAATTATGAAGATCCCTCAAATCCCGGAGATTTCGCTAACGCCCGCCCGGCCAGCGAAGACCCCTACGGCGACCCCGCCGACTACGGAGACTTTGCTAACGCCCGCCCGGCCAGCGAAGACCCCTACGGCGACCCCGCCGACTCCTATGCGGATGCCGGACAGTTCGGCAACCTGACCCCCGCCAGCGAAGACCCCTACGGCGACCCCGCCGACTCCTATGCGGATGCCGGACAGTTCGGCAACCTGACCCCCGCCAGCGAAGACCCCTACGGCGACCCGGCGGATGAGGAAACCGCTTAAATGGAGTAAGTTGGCTAGAAAAATTACCTGGTAAGCAAAAGCGCCCCTGAGGGGGTGTTTTTTTTGCTAGTTCTCAAAAACGGAGAGGGTGGGACTAGAAAACCATTAGCGCGAAAATTGAGCGAAAAAATTCTTGTCTAACTATAGAATTAACCCAGAAGCCTTGATAGAAAAGAGATAAAAACAACGGAGAGGGTGGGATTTGAACCCACGGAACCTTGCGGTTCACCTGATTTCAAGTCAGGCGCATTCGACCACTCTGCCACCTCTCCAGGCGCATAGATTTTATCATACCAGCAATTGCCGCTAACTACAAGCAGTTGCAGATTCAGTCTGCCGATAAAGAATTTGTTCTCTTTGCACCGCGAAATCTTCCCCTACCCAGACTAGAGACATTTCCGACACTGTTCCTTTTTCCAGCAGGACGATCGAGAAATTCCGCAATTTCGAGCACTCTTTCTCCACAATTCGCGGTACGCTGGCCGCATTCAAATACACCGTACCCTTCGCACTCACCACTGACTTCCGCAACTCGTGCTTAGTGTGTCGCAGTTGGTGGTGCATATGACCAAAAGTTACCAGAGGTATCCGCTTACCAGAATTGCGAGTTCGATCGATCGCCTCCCCAAAATCTGGGTCGCCCCAATCCCCTCCCAGCGGCTTCCAATCACGCCCGCAGGGGTCTTCAGCAGCCTCTCCCAGCCCCGTCGGGCCCGTGTGACCAAGAAAAATCACATTTTCGCAGTCCGCATCTGCCGCCGCCCCTGCAATTAGCCTCGCCGACTCCTCAAAACTTTCTACACCAAACCACTCCGAATAAAAATCGTTGTACTTCCACTCCGAACCCCCCCAAGTAAACGGGCGACTTCCCACCACGGTTATGTCCAATTCGGGAAAATCCCGTTTCCCATAACCGACGTGGGCTTCTCCCATTAAATCTAACTGCTGTTTTACCCGATTCTCAACGGTGCGATCGTAAGGGCACTGACTGCGGCCCCACTCCGTCGCCGTGTACCAAGCGTCATGGTTTCCAAACACTACTGCTTTCGGAATGTCCAAAGATGCGATCGCCCGCACCACATCCACCGACTCGTTCCCAAAATCTCCCACAAACAGCACCAAATCAACGCCAAGATGCTTCAGGGCCTCGCCGTCTTCTGGTTCCCACCGATCGTGAACGTCCCCCACCACTGCAATTTTGATAGATTTAGTCTGATTCATTTGATTTGTCATGCGCGATCGATCCCTAGCCCCTTCTTCTTCAGCATAAGAAACAGCGACCAATTTTTGCACTCTCCCCCAGCCAATTTTAGATTTTAGATTTTAGATTTTAGATTATTTCAACCCAACACCCGCTTACCACCGTTTTTGGTGAATTCAACTATAATTCAAAATATTAAGTCCAGCCGCCACCTTCCCCGGAATATTTTAACTGTGTTTACCACCGCACCTGCTCAAAACTTGACCCAAACCAGACTGCCCGACGACTTGTTCGCAGCAATTAACGCCCTCAAACAAGAGTTAAACGCCGTCATTCTCGCCCACTACTACCAAGACTCCGACATTCAAGACATCGCAGACTTCATTGGCGACTCCCTCGAACTTGCTCGCAAAGCAGCCAACACCAACGCCGATGTCATAGTTTTTGCCGGAGTTCATTTCATGGCGGAAACCGCAAAAATCCTCAATCCCGACAAATTAGTATTGCTACCCGACTTAAATGCAGGGTGTTCCCTCGCCGACAGTTGCCCGCCCGAAGCCTTTGCAGCCTTCAAAGCCGATCGCCCAGACCATTTAGTTATTTCCTACATTAACTGCACCGCCCAAATCAAGGCAATGAGCGACATAATTTGCACCAGCTCCAACGCCGTCAAAATTGTCAACCAAATTCCGAAAAATCAGCCGATAATTTTTGGGCCCGATCGCAATCTCGGCCGCTACGTCATCGAACAAAGCGGCAGACACATGGAACTCTGGCAAGGAGCCTGCATCGTCCACGAAAACTTCTCAGAAAAAAAGATAGTTCAACTCAAAATCGAAAATCCCGAAGCCGAAATCATCGCCCATCCAGAATGCGAACCTCCGGTACTTCGCCACGCCAATTATATCGGCTCAACCACCGCTTTGCTCAAATATTCTCAATCGAGCGATCGCCAAGCTTTTATTGTCGCCACCGAACCGGGAATCATTCACCAAATGCAAAAGCAAACACCGCACAAACGCTTTATTCCCGCTCCTCCTAACAATAATACCTGTGCTTGCAACGAATGCCCCCACATGAGATTAAATACTTTGGAAAAATTGTATCTAGCTATGAAAAATCAAACCCCCGAAATCACCATGTCTCAAGACCTGCAACGAGCCGCCTTGCAACCTATCCAGCGAATGCTAGAAATGAGCTAAGAATCAATAAATAATTGTCAATCAGGTTAGTAGTGAGGAATGCGAGTCCGCATCAGGTTAGTAGTGAGGAATGCGAGTCCGCATCAGGTTAGTAGTGAGGAATGCGAGTCCGCATCAATTACTAGAATTATTCGTTTTTACTACCAACTTTTTTAATCGCAATCGGAGGCACTTGACAAAAGACCCTCTGACTTACAGACTCCATTATACCTCTTGCAAAAATCGGAAAACACCCTGAAATTATCTGCGTTTATCTGCCTTTATATGTGTTTGTATGTCTGAGATATGCCGTTTCTGTATCAATCAAAGACTGATACAAGAGGTCTCTTTTCCACCAGCAGATCTCCCACCCATAAAATATTAGCATTGATGTGCATTCATTGGCTGTTTCCTATTGTATTAAACACTGAGGCAATTGGGGAAATCTAATTTTTGTAAAAAGCATTTCTTTGTTTAAATGCGAGCTTAAGAGTTAGCGTATTGTACAACTCGCGATATCTTAAGCTCGCACTATAAATGCAAAACAGAGATGCTCCAGAGGTCATTCAAGTAAGAATGCGCTAGCAGACTTGGAGTTGGCGGACTAACTCCAAATCCTTAACTCATAAATCATTCCCAAATCTAACATCTAACATTGTATGATTTCCGAAAAACTGATTGTTTTTACCCGCTATCCTGAACCGGGCAAAGCCAAAACTCGACTAATTCCTGTGCTAGGAAAAACAGGTGCTGCCAACCTGCACCGCTTGATGGCACAAAAGGCGATCGCCCGCGCCCGCGCCCTCTCCCTCCAAAACTCCGGGCGATTATCAGTTGAAATTCACTACACAGGCGGCAACCAGCAACAGATGCAAGAATGGTTGGGAACAGATATTATTTATCAAAATCAAATAGAAGGCGATTTGGGTGCAAAAATGACAGCAGCGTTTCAACAATCTTTTAATTCCGGGATTGACAAAGCTGCAATTATAGGAACAGATTGTCCCGCCCTGAAAGTAGAAATCATGGCACAAGCTTTTGACAAACTGAGCCAGCACGATTTAGTTTTGGGCCCAGCAACAGACGGAGGTTATTATCTGATCGGGCTGCGCCGATCGATACCGGAATTGTTCAACGGAATTAAGTGGGGAACCAGTGAGGTATTTGCTTCTACGCGGGCGATCGCCCAAAACCTCGACCTCAATATTGCTTATCTTCCCACTCTTGCCGATATCGATTTACCGGAGGATTTACTTCGTTTAGATCTTAGTATTTTAAATAAATAAACTATATTCATGCGATCCGATCGATCAGAAATTCTGATCTTTTATTTATAAATAATACTTGATTGTGAAACCACAAGGTCATAATATAGTAATTGTATTTGTCTAACCAAATGCAGCGGTTAGACAGCGCTTGCGACAATAGTCGCAAGCGCGAGAAAAAGCCAAAAATTAGCAAATAAAAGCAAATAAATTAGTAAATAATCAAACTAGGGACAGTTTTTGATTGTCAATCTTAGAATCAGGGTTTCAGGGCGATCGAGAACGAGGGCAACGCTTGCCAGACACAGGAATTACCTGCGGGAAATCAAGGGTTATCAGACGCGGAACTCAAAAGGCAAGTTCGCGATCGCACTTTGCGACAAGAGTGAAACCCGGTTTCTTCGTATATTTATCGTGACCAGAGAGTAAAATTCGTAGAAACCCGGTTTCTATCCGCCCCATGTGTCAGCCATCAAACTGTCGCTACCTGTTGAAATAACAGATAAGCTTTGTACAAAACCCGCCCTCTCTCTCTCCAGCGGTGATCGATTCTCTATGCCGCCCGAAAATCTCAATCTCAAAATTTCCATTATCATTCCTGTCTTAAACGAAGCAGCTACAATTGCCTCAGTCATCTCCACCGCCCAAAATGCCAAAAATGTCGAAATTATCGTCGCCGACGGCGGCAGCAACGACGGTACCGCAGAAATAGCAACATCTTTGGGCGTCCGAGTTGTCTCCAGTAGCCAAGGCCGCGCCACTCAAATGAATGCAGGTGTGGCCTTGGCTACTGGAGATATTCTGCTGTTTCTCCACGCAGACACTCTTTTGCCTCCCGGCTACGACTCTGGCGCACGCCTTGCACTAGCCAAACCCCAAACAGTCGCCGGGGCCTTTCAACTCAAGATTGATGCCGGTACGCTCTCTCTGCGGCTGGTAGAAATAGGGGTAAACTGCCGATCGCACTTTCTGCAAATGCCCTACGGCGATCAAGCCATTTTTCTTTATTCATCTACCTTTGACAAAATCGGCGGTTTTCCTGACTTGCCCCTTATGGAAGACTTTGAATTCGTGCGGAGGTTGAAAACACAAGGCCGCATCCAAATCGTACCCCAACAAGTCCTGACATCCGCCCGCCGCTGGCAGCAGCTTGGGGTACTCAAAACCACCGCCATCAATCAAATAGTAATTATTGCTTATTTTTTCGGAGTGTCGCCCGATCGACTCGCTTTCTGGTATAGGAGACAAAAGAAAAATTCTTCCCAAAACTAAAGAATAGTGAACTTTTCTAAAGCTAGCAGCCAATTATGCAAATAGGAAACACGTCCCTGCGTAAAATATGACTTGAACGCCTCAATTTTTACGCACAGCGAGGAAAAAGAGAATATGGCCGATCCCAGAGATGCAGAGCTTATTAAACCCTTTAACGGCGACCCCTTCACGGGTCATCTCGCAACTCCCATCAGTGCTTCTGATTTCACACAAGCATTCATTGGGAATTTGCCCGCCTACCGCAAAGGACTCTCACCCCTAGTTCGAGGTTTAGAAATCGGTTTGGCACACGGTTATTTCCTTGTCGGCCCCCAAATCGTCTTAGGCCCACTGCGGGATTATCCAGAAGCAGCTAATCTCGGCGGATTAATTACAGCCCTCGTCTTAGTTCTGCTCGGCACAACAGGTATGTCTGCCTACGGTTTAGTCTCTTTCAAAAATGACAATAGCAGCTACCCAAGCGCCAATCCCATGACTCCCGAAGCCCTGAAAACCGGCGAAGGCTGGAGCCAGCTCACTGCTGGTTTCTTCATTGGCGGGATGAGCGGCGTCTTTGCTGCCTACTTCTTACTCGAAAACTTTAACGGCATTGATGCCATTTTCCGGGGTTTAGTCAACAATTAGACTCCACTCCCAAATATCCCTGTTGGAACGCACTAACTTTAGTTTGGAGAATTTGATATGACAGGTTCCTACGCTGCTTCTTTCTTGCCTTGGATTTTGATTCCGGTAGTTTGCTGGCTGATGCCGGTTGTGGTAATGGGTTTGTTGTTTATTCACATTGAAAGCGACGCCTGAGCTTTACCCACAAAGCAAGAGCTAAGTTGGAATGCCGAAATAACATGATTGACGGACAATTTCTCTGAAACCTCTAGATAAATCTAGGGAAAATCAGCGAAAATTGTTTTGAGATTGCTGGCAATCAAAAAACTTAGTTTCTTTTACCCCATCCCCAGAATTGATCTGTGGAGCAATCTTTCTTTCTTCTTCCTTCAAAACTCGCAATTGCAAAAAATCCTCTGCCTGCGGGCAGAGGATTTTTTGGCAAAGAACACAAATCACTCGCTGGGGGAAGACAAATTGGTAAATCGTGAGCCACACTTGTTATCAGAAAATTGGGTTAAAAACCCCGTCCTTTCAGGACGGCTTTTTACCATTGTTAAGTACAATGACAAATCCATCTCCACAAATGAATATGGTAGAATAACCACATCAGACAAGATGTAAAAACCTACCCCCTCCCGGTGGGAAAGTCTACGCCCAAAACATTTTTTAGGAGATATGACTGCGCACTCTTTTGTGCAAACGTGGTCAGCCTGGGAACCCTAGCAATAGGGATATTTTGACCCAAAAGTCTTAAGAATCCTCGTACCTTTAGGTCGGGGAGTGTCAAGGAAACCTACTAATGAGGAGAGAGCAATGCAATTTCCCCCCGCACGCCGAATCTTAGCTCCATTCCTGATCTCGGTACTGCTGCTCGTGACTTCCTGCAGTCAGACTCAGCCCCCATCCCGCTGGGACAAAGCCCAGGAGGAAAGCACCCAAAAACCTGCTAAAACCAAGCAGACAAATGCTGACAAATCAACTGCTCAAAGTCAAAACCTCCCCAAAAAGGCAGTTGCAGGTGGCAAATTAAATAAATACTTCCCTTCTGCTGGCGGCGGATTCGATCGCGTTTTCGCTCAAGAAAAATCCGGTTTTGCTGAAGCTAAACTAAACAAAGGCGGCAAAAATGTCGCGGTGCTTTCGATTAATGACATCGCCGGCAACCCCACCGCTGGGGAAAAATTTAAGGAAAGTACCAAGCAAATTAGCGGCTATCCCGCCGTCAGTCAGGGTTCTAACATCACTGCTGTTTTAGTGGCAAACCGCTATCAGGTGAAAGTTCAATCCCGCGATCCCTCTTTTACCGCTAGCGAACGCGAAGCTTGGCTGTCAAAATTTAACCTGGGCGGCCTTGCTAGTGTGAAATAGCAGTGTCTGAGATCGAACTTCTCCCCCGACTCTAGCTCTGGTGCTATCAAAACTAAGTCTGCCAGAATCAGACTGTGAAGTTCTTGCCATCTACCAAAAGTAATACCTTTGATTTCTGTTCAACAAGGAGTTTTTTGTGAGCAAAACAGTCTTTGAATTAGTCGATCAATTGCCTAAAGACAACATGACTGTCAAAGCCCTACGAGCGCTTGACTTTGTGGTTCCAGGTGAGTGGAACAATTTAGTTGGCTTTGAAAATACGATTCGTACAGTTACTGGCGAAACTGACGAAGATATGATCCAGCAAATTGGCGATCGTGCTATCACCCTCTACAACGATAAATCGGAAGGCTACCAGCGCGCTCTGTGGCTTTACCAAACGATCGACAGTGCCTCTAGCGCCCTCGGTACAGCAGCCCTCGCCAACAAAGTCGCCCAAAATGTGCCGTTTTTGTCCGTGCTGGGAAATCTCACCCCCAAGCCTGAAAAAGCTCAGACGATCGACCTTTCTCTAAAGTTAGTCACTGAATTGCTCGCTTTTTGCCAAATTAACGGCATTCCTGGCGACAGCATCGGCGATTTTGCCGGGGCTTTGGGCGACTACGGCGGTGAATCCCTGATGCGGATGGCTGCTTTGGTTTGTTTTGACGGCTTGATTCCCCTGGGCCCAGACTTTATCCTGATGACTCAGGATTGGATTGCCAAGCTGTCCCCCAGCGATATGCAAGACAATCCGGCGTTTAAGTCGATCGGCTCTATGATTCCTGGTGGTAATCCCGCAGGCCAACTCGGCTTTATCGGCGAAAGCTTTAGCTCGGTTTCCGGCTGGATGGGCTCTTTTGTGAGCGATCGAGGTTTGACTCCCCAAAACGTCCTCGGCCACTTGCAGAATTTTGTCGAAATTTCTGCCGACAAAGTGGACTACGTGGGCGCTTTCCTCGACATGACTACCAATTACTACGAACACACCGGCGTTCAAACTCTCGCCCACCGTTTGATTGAACGAGCTGTCGCTGAGATTTAAAATAAGCATAGTCCTCAGTCATTAGTCAGCAGTCATCGGTCATTAGTTAGTGGTTATTAGTTATTGGTTATTAGAAACAACAACTAAAACTAACAACCAACAAATAACAAATAACTACTGACTGCTGACTGCTGACTCCTTGCCGAAAAATGAGGCGCAAGCCCCGTCCTTTTAAGGCTGGGGTCTAGCCTATTAGCGACTTCAGTTGCCTTGGAGCGAGTGCGCGACGACCGCCACAGTGGTAAAATCCAGAGGTGAGTAAGAATAACCATCTACGTATTGAATCAACCTAGTGCGGAGAAATCCCGGCAACCGAGATATCTGGCGCCAGACCCAGAATACTTAAAGGGCAAATAAAGGCAGGTTGAGGAGCGTACCTATCTGGCAAGAGTGATGGACTCGGAAAACAAACAAATAAAAAGTAAGCCCAATAGCCACAAGCTTGAGGGTCTAGAGGGATATTTGAATGTCCCACTGTCGCCCTTTTGGGTGGGCAGGAATCCCCCTGGCTTTAGCCCTGGGGAGGTTCAATCCTCTACTCATCACTTTTTAAAAGGAAGCACCAATGGCAGAAGAACCGAAAAATCCAGCAGCAGGCGAAGCCGAAACAGAGACCCTTTCTGCTGAAAACGCTCCGAGTTCCGACACTCCCGAAACCAGTGACATCCCCAGCGCTGATAAGCCTGCGCCCGCTGCTAAAAAAGTGGCCGCCAAGCCAGACGGTGACAAGCCTCCAGCTAAAGCTAAAAAGGAAAAAGCACCCGCTGTTGAAGACAAGCCCTTTGCGGAATTTATTCAACAAGATTATTTGCCCGCCTTGCAAACTGCTTTAACTAAACAGGGCGTTAAGGATTTAGATGTGAGTTTGACCAAGCAAAAACTCCCCGTTGCTGGCATGAGTTCCGCCGGAGATTGCTGGCAGGTAATTGGTAAATTTCAAGAAGGTCAGCGCCAATTTAACTTGTATTTTCCTCAAGAAGATATTCAAAGTCAAAGAGCATTTTCCTGCGCTGAAAATAACACAAAAACCAGCACTTTAGAGCCTTTTTTGATAGACGAGCGCAAGATTACCCTAGACCTCATGGTCTTTGGTGTCGTCCAGCGGCTTAATGCTCAAAAATGGCTAAATCTTAATTAGTTAATTGGGGATTGGGCATAGGGCATAAGAAATTAGCCCGCATAGGGAATTGGAAATTATCACTAGCCAATAACAACCAATTCCCAATTATATCACATCCTGTCGATTACCATCACAAAAACAGTTTGTAGTGTGGACTTTAGTCCGCAACATACTGCGGACTAAAGTCCACACGTGCGTTCCTTACTTATTGCGGTCAATCGACCCGACACGATATTACCCAATGCCCAATGCCCAATGCCCCATAACTAATGACTAATGACTGCTAACTAATGACAGATTTTCTGTGGATTCTGCCAAAAAATTGCGAGCTTGGATAATTGCGTAAAGGTCAACATCAGTTTCCAACAAACAAGCATGACCGCTATTAGCCAGCATCACCTTTTCAGCATTCGGAATTACCTTGACTAAAAGCTTCCCTTCTGCCATAGAAGGCAGCAGCCGATCGGCACCGCTAGCAATTACTAACGTCGGCTGTTCGATCGCACGCAACTGATTTTCATCAACATTGAACGATCGCACTAACGCCAATCTCCACACAGACGTGTGTTGCGGTACCGCTTGCATCGCTTCCAGCAAAGCTCGCCGCTCGTCCCGCCCAATCTTTCCTAAGGATGCTAATATCGGCAACAGACCGATTACCGATAGCGGATAAAGATTCGCCGGCAGCCACTGAGTCAGGTGAGAACCCCACTGCACCCAAGGCTGTTGTCGGAATGAAGAAGCTGGATTAACTAAAATTAGTCGATCGCACAATTGGGGAGCTTCTAAAACAACTTTTATCGCTAAACATCCTCCAAATGACTCGCCGCACAGATAAACTGGTCGCTGATTGCCTTTCTTTTCTGCTTCAATTAAGGCAATTGTTTCCTTAACCAGTACCTCCCAGCTAGCCATGTCGTCGGCCGGTATCGCTAAGCAGCGAATGTCGAAATGCGGAGCTAATTTAGGAATTTGCGATCGCAGCAGCAAACCGCCCCCGTCCATACCGGGCAGAAATACAAATAAAGGGCGATCGGGTTTTGGCGGTTTCGGGCACAGAAAACGAACCTTGTTGTTAGCAGTTGCCATGATTAAACTTAATCTGGTAATTGGTAATTAATAATTGGGCATGGGGCATGGGGCATGGGGCATGGGGCATGGGGCATGGGGCATGGGGCATAGGGCATGGGGCATACATCACCACGCTTGAAAACCGCTATAGTTGGTAATTGGTAATTGGTAATTGGTAATTGGTAATTGGTAATTGGTAATTGGTAATTGGTAATTGGTAATCTTGCTCGCAAAGCCGAAGGGTAGCAATTGGTAGTTGGTAATTCATTGCTCGTTTTGACAACAGTCAACAGTCAACAGTCAACAGTCAACAGTCAACAGACTTCTTTACAAACATCCTCGATCGAGTAATTGTGCAATTTCCCCCTGACAGTGTTCTGTAAGTTCAGCCACAACTGCTTTGGCTTTTTTGCCTCGATACTGCTGCTGTCGATCGACTGTAATCCAGTAAGGGCGGCCGATTAAAATATTAACTCGTTGATAAACTATCACAGGATGCCACCCAGCGCGATCGAACAACGGTTCGGAAGGATCGAACAAACTCAGCAACTTCAGCGGTAAACCCGATCGCACCGACTTTTCCTCCATCGAAGCAATCGCCACCGGCAATACCGCCAAATCCCGCACCGGCGCCCGCAAAGCCAAATGAGCAAATCCCCGCTGAAACTTCCCGATGGTATTGGGTTGAGTAAAGTTCACCATCGGTTCTGCACCCTCAGGAAACACCCCCACCATCTCCCTGTCTTGTAGCAGCGCCGTCGCTTGAGCGAAAAAATGTTGCTGTCGGTGCTCCGGTGCTTCCAAAGGAAAAGCCCCAAAACTCGTGACAAGTTCCCGAATCACTGGAACTTGACCCATGTAGTGATGACAAGCAAACCGGATCGATCGACCCAAACCCGCTGTCAGCACCACAGGATCTAAGAAACTGCGGTGATTGCTCACCACCAGTACCGGACTTTCTTGCGGAATCCGCTGCTGGTGGTGTACAAACATCTGCGTTCCCACACCAGCCAGGAAACAGCGCGAAATCATTAATGTGCGATCGGAAGACATGGGCTAAAGCACAGGTAAAACGCTATAAAGGTTGATTACATACCCATGCAGCTTAACATTACTTTACAAAAATCGCGATCGGTCAAAAAGTAGACTTTCCCCTTGTACCTTTCTGTCGTAGTCCTGCACGCACGGGGGTTCAGAAACCGGGTTTTTTGCGAAAATACGCGTTACAGGCGCCAAAACAGTAAAAAACCCGGTTTTTTTTGTCGAAGTGCCTAAGTCTGGTTTCGTATTCCTCACGCACGGGGGTTCAGAAACCGAGTTTTTTGCGAAAAGACTCGTTACAGGCGCCAAAACAGTAAAAAACCCGGTTTCTTTGTCGAAGTGCCTAAGTCTGGTTTCGGTAAAATTTCCCAGTCAGAAGCACAAATGTATAAAGTCTTGTTGCAAACTTCTATAAAAATGTTTAAAACAACGCAAAAAGCAAGTTGCAGCAGCTAAAATTAAAAATTTACAGTCGGCATTGACGGACTGTCAAAGTATTTTTCGACAAGTCGTAATAGCAATCTCCCGAGGCATCAAATGGATAACATTCAAAACTATCGCCTTAAATGTACCCTCACCTTTGGCGACATTTACGGTCAAATCATTGTTTGGCTGATAGTCATCTTCCTGAGTCTAGCGTCCGCACTCGCCCTCTGGAGCAGCGCCCGCCAAATCTACGCCTTGGCGACAGTTGGCTTGATTTTAGTGCTGTCTCTGCCATTCTTGCTCTTTGCTTTCGTGACAACTCTACTCAATAACATAGAAGTGCTTTCTGTAGACCCCGCCACCGAAGATCAACCTTCTGCAACGGGAAATCAGTCCCATCAGAGGTCTGTCGAAAGCGTCGGCTAGTCCAATTTGAAATTTTAGACTTTGATTTTCGATTGAAATCAAAAGTTAAGAAACTTCCCGATGTTTTGGTAGGAAGTTTTTTTTTGCGTCACGATAAGTTGAGGAGAACACTCAAAATAATTCAAAAAATGCTAGAACACGACGTGATAATAGTTGGCGGCGGTTTAGCAGGTTGCCGCGCAGCCGTAGAAATTGCCCGGACTGACCCCAGTTTAAAGGTAGCTGTTGTTGCCAAAACTCACCCGATTCGATCGCACTCTGTCGCCGCCCAAGGCGGCATGGCCTCCAGCCTGCAAAATGTCGATCCAGATGACAGTTGGAAAGCCCACGCCTTTGACACAGTAAAAGGTTCAGACTATTTAGCCGACCAAGACGCCGTAGAAATCCTCACCCGCGAAGCGCCCGGTGTCATCATCGATTTAGAACACATGGGAGTCCTCTTCTCGCGCCTAAGTGACGGCAGAATTGCCCAGCGCGCTTTTGGCGGACATTCCCACCGCCGCACCTGCTACGCCGCCGACAAAACCGGTCACGCCATCCTCCACGAATTAGTCAACAATCTCCGCCGTTACGGAGTTCACATCTATCAAGAGTGGTATGTCACCCGCCTGATTTTGGAAGCAGGCCAAGCCAAGGGCGTAGTTATGTTTAACCTAATAGACGGCGAAATTGCCGTCGTGCGCGCGAAGGCGGTGATGTTTGCTACGGGGGGTTACGGCCGAGTTTACAACACTACCTCGAACGATTACGCCTCGACTGGAGACGGTTTGGCGATGGCGGCGATGGCAGGGTTGCCACTGGAAGATATGGAGTTTGTGCAGTTTCACCCGACGGGTTTGTATCCGGTGGGAGTGTTGATTTCAGAAGCTGTGCGGGGTGAAGGGGCTTATTTGATTAATTCCGAGGGCGATCGATTTATGGCGAATTATGCCCCGTCGCGGATGGAATTGGCGCCCAGGGACATTACATCGCGATCGATTTCCTTAGAAATTCGTGCAGGTAGAGGAATTAATCTCGATGGTAGTGCAGGCGGCCCCTTTATCTACCTCGATTTGCGGCACATGGGACGGGAAAAAATCATGACCAAAATACCTTTTGCTTGGGAAGAAGCGCACCGTTTACTAGGAATTGATGCCGTAGACCAGCCGATGCCAGTGCGTCCTACGGCTCACTATTCAATGGGGGGAATTCCAACTAATATTGGCGGACAAGTTCGTAGCAGTGCTGACAGTTTGGTGGACGGTTTCTTTGCGGCCGGCGAAGCAGCTTGCGTCTCTGTTCACGGCGCTAACCGTTTGGGCAGCAATTCGCTTTTGGAATGCGTAGTTTACGGCAAAGTTACTGGCGCAACCATAGCACAATTTGTCCAAAATCGCAAGTTACCCGCAGTAGACGAACAGCGTTATATTCAGGAAACCCAAGAACAAATTCAAGCACTTGTAGACCGTCCCGGACAATACCGAATTAATCAAATTAGGCAAAAGTTCCAAGATACGATGACCGAGTATTGTGGAGTATTTCGTAGCGCCGAATTGATGCAGGAAGGTTTGCATAAATTGGAGGAATTGGAAAAACAATATCAAGAAGTTTACTTGGACGACAAGGGTAAATCTTGGAATACGGAAATTGTGGAAGCTTTGGAATTGCGGAGTTTGATAATCGTGGGGAGAATGATTTTAACTTCAGCCTTGAACCGTCAGGAAAGTCGGGGCGCTCATTCGCGGGAAGATTTTGCCGATCGCGATGATGAGAAGTTCTTGAAGCATACGCTGGCGTATTATTCGCCTGCGGGGATTGATTTGGCTTATATGCCGGTGGCGATTACGATGTTTGAGCCGCAGGAACGTAAATACTAGAAGCTAGTTTGAAATCCTTGTTCTCGCGCTGAACTTGGGAACAAGGAAAATCTTACACACAGCAGAAGTGAAAAATGCTAAGATATGATAAATTTGGCTAAAATTAATAAAAAATATTGTGGTTCTGAAGAGGCAGTATTTATGTGGGAAGCTATCGCAGCTTGTGCAAGTGTATTTATGGCATGGCTTTCATGGGAAGAACATAAGCGTAAAAAAGAAGAACATGAAGCAAAATATCGTCGTGGAGAAATGGAATCCAGAAGCTTTACATTTCCAGAAATAGCGCCATCACAACCTGCACAAAAGTCTACATTTTTTCTGTTTCGTGAAGTTGATGGTTGTATTTGTGGAATAGCTTTTTGGATTCTCTGGTTTTGTCTATTATCAATGGTTTTCTTTGCTGTTTTCGGCAACACAAACCAAGAGTTTGTGGTTATTTTTTTTATTCTAGGGATACCATTGGGAAGATATGTTCAAAAAAAAGTTCACCCTTGGTTGAAATGAAAATAATCTAGTAATTTACAGAACAATAAATATGAGTAAAACGACACAGACATCTCAATTCCAGCAAGCTCTTGAAGCTGTAGAAGTTTTATCATTAGAAGATCAAGCCATGCTTCTAGATATTCTTCAGAATCGCCTGCGACAACAGCGACGAAATGAATTACTAAAGGAAGTGGCAGAAGTTCGTCAAGAGTATGCTGAGGGAAATGTTAAATTTGGTTCTGTAGCCGATTTTATGGCGGAGTTGGATGATTGATGAAAATTGGTTGGACTCCCAAATCTATTCGTTATTTCAAGAAGTTAGTTCGTAAAAATCCTCAGCTTCGCCCTTTAATTGAAGCAACCATACAACTGTTGTCTGAAGACTGCTTTCACCCTAGCTTGCGAACTCACAAACTGGCGGGAGATTTATCGGGTATCTGGTCATGTTCAATAGACTATGATTATCGGATTTTATTTGAGTTTGTCACCGATCCAGAAGATGAAGAGGAAGCGATTTTATTGCTCAAAATGGGTTCCCACGATGAAGTCTATTAAGACCGATCGCCCTTTTCCCCAATTTCCCTCCCACGCTCTCACTCTCCACCATCCTCCGCAACTTCGTCCACCGATAAACCTAACGCCTCCGCCACCTGTTCCGCACTCAATCCCATTCCCAACAACCGAGGAATTGCAGCCCTTCTTGCCTGAGCTTCAGCTTGTTGTGCCTGCTCTGCACTGTCAGCCCGCAATCTTTCTTGTTCGGCTCGCAATCTTTCTTGTTCGGCTCGCAATGTTTCTTGCTCGGCCCGCAGCCTTTCTTGTTCGGCTATTTCCCGCTGTTGTTCCCCCCGCAATCTCTCCAATTCCGCTCTTTCATCGCCAATCAACAGCAAATTACCTTCCTCATCCCACCAACGCAGCCACAGCATGGTTTGATTCTGATAACTTCCTTGCCAAAGTCCCAATTCTACGCCTAAAGGTGCGATCGCAAAATGACCCCGTTCATTCAGTTCCAAAAGTTGATAATACCCGTCAATCAACCGATAAACTGCTAATCTGCCGCTGTTAATTTCATAGATGCCGTAATACGGAATTCGCATCACCCGTTCGTAAGCCCAAAACTTTCCGGGTTTCGTGATTACCCCTTCGTCTGTCCGCGACAACGGAGTAATATCCCGCTCTTCATCGCCATTTCCGCTAGCAAATTCCAACGCGATTAACGGTGCTATGTGTTCGCGCCATAACACGTAGGAACGCCGAATTTGACCGTCTAAATTAGGAGGTACATTGGGAACGTAAAACCAATCAGGAGCTTCTGCACCTTTTTCCGGTGGATCGGTTTCTCGCCAATAAATGCCGCAGTCTTGACCGATCGCATATTACCCGTCAGGATGCCGCTGCTGCAAAATCTGGCCGATCGAATCTGTTAAAATTAAACTTTGTGGATGCTCCTGGAAATTTTTCACAAAAGTACCATCCGACTCTGGTAATTGAGTGTGGTCTGGAAAAGCAGGAGGTAGAACAACGCGGTCAACGCTTTCGGTCATAATTCCCTCCGAGGTCTGACTTAATTTATAATATCATGTCCCAGGTTCGTAGTGAGGACTTTAGTCCGCATCCAATCAAAGGACTGAAGTCCTCACTACAAACCTTATAATCCCAGGTTCGTAGTGAGGACTTTAGTCCGCATCCAATCAAAGGACTGAAGTCCTCACTACAAACCTTATAATCCTAGGTTCGTAGTGAGGACTTTAGTCCGCATCCAATCAAAGGACTGAAGTCCTCACTACAAACCTTATAAT
>NZ_JAHREU010000109.1:3683-13501 GCF_020883145.1 Microcoleus sp. CAWBG27 | reverse complement strand
ACGGTTTTTTTTGAATTATTTAACCACAGAGAACGCAGAGAACACAGAGAAGGAGAAGAGAGAGGAATAAGTAATAATGTGCAGGGCGATATGGGCGATCGCATTGAACCGCCATATTATATTATCTCATCTACTACGGTTTTTTTTGAATTATTTAACCACAGAGAACGCAGAGAACACAGAGAAAGAGAAGAGAGAGGAATAAGTAATTCCGATGTAAACGGATTTGATATTAATTCAATTTCAAAGCGTTAACAGGTACGTCATCCCAAGCACTAACAGTCCGCAATGTAGCAACCCAGCCCTGTTCTTTTTGTTCTGCACTCAAATTCTGCTCGAAAGATTCGTGGCATTCCTTAGCTTGAGTATCATCGACACAAGCAATGCAAGCATAAAGAATACCTGATGGATCGATTTGCTCGTTTACCCAAATAATCATCATCTCTTCTCCCAATTGAACTCAACTATTATCTAAATTTTCCTATATTTTTGGCAATGATCTACAATCACTTCGAGGCCAAACTCGCCAAAGACTCCCCCGCCACCCGGCAAATCCGCCAGTCGGGCATTACATCAGCACCGATACCCTTGTAAAATCCGATCGCCAATTCATTCCAATCAAGCACACTCCACTCCAAACGCCCGCAGCCCCTTTCCACCGTCAACCGCGCCAAATAAACAATCAAAGACTTGCCAATTCCCCGCCCCCGAAACTCAGGAAGCACAAACAAATCCTCCAAATAAATCCCCGGCTGAGTCAAAAAAGTAGAATAATTGTAAAAAAATAGCGCCCAGCCTACAATCCGACCTTCGCATTCTGCTATAATCGCTTCAGCAAAAGGGCGATCGGCAAACAAATGATTTTCCAAATCAACCGCATTACCTGTTACCGCATGAGATAACTTTTCGTACTCAGCTAAAGCCTTAATCAAATCAAACAGCACCGGCACATCAGCACGGGTAGCTGGACGCAAAATCACCTCATCAGACATAAATCAATCAGTAGTAAGCGACAATCAACAATTAAATATAACAGAAGTCAGTAGTCAGTTGACAGTTGACAGTTGACAGTTGACAGTTTTCTGTTGTCATTATTTGTAGGTGCGTCGCCACTGACAGTTGACAGTTGACAGTTGACAGTTGACAGTTGACAGTTGTCATTATTTGTAGGTGCGTCGCCACTGACAGTTGACAGTTGACAGTTGACAGTTGACAGTTGACAGTTGTCATTATTTGTAGGTGCGTCGCCATTAAAAATCCCCAAAATGTCTTGACAATCTCATAGCGACGCACCTAAAGTTTTCAATAACCTGTCATTATTTGTAGGGTGAGTCGCCATTCAAAATCCCCCAAATATAGCCTTTCTCAAAGAGATGAGGTAAGACTGACAGCTTACATAACCACTAAATTAAGAGGGCTCGCATCCCAACAACGTACCTCACTTTTTTGATAACCGCTATATCTTGACAATCTCATAGCGACGCACCTGGTTTTTTCAATAATCAGTCATTATATCGTTTCTGATTGCATGGAAATGATTTAACCGCAGAGAACACAGAGGACACAGAGGGGAGAGAATAGAGAGCTAAATAGACCATGCTACCGGATTTGATATTATTTGTAGATTGTCAAGCAGTCCCTGGTCAACTGAACTTGAATATGCAAATTTAGGGTGGGGAGAAGCCCACCCTAAATAATTTTAATAATTTTCAAAATGCCAACTCAATGTTTTGAAGCTTATTTCAACCAGCCCTTCAACCGTTCCGTCACTTGAGGGCGCCGCAGCTTTCGCATTGCCTTATTTTGAATTTGACGGACTCGTTCGCGGGACAGATTGAACAAACTACTGACTTCTTCTAAAGTGTAAGGTTCGCCAGTGATCAAACCGTAACGCATAGCAACAATCTCTTTTTCCCGCTCAGTCAAAATATTATCCAACACCTCCAAAATATCTTGGCGCATCATCATCTCATTCATCTGAGCTTCGGGAGATTGCGTTGCGTTATCTTCAATAACATCCAAAAGTTCCGAACTTTCTTCCGTGCCGATGCGGTGGTTGAGAGATAAAGATTGGCGGCGCACTTGCTGGAGGTAACGAAGCTGTTCGGAAGTAACTTCCATTTCCTTAGCAAGTTCAAGTTCAGTGGGATTGCGTTGAAGAGAACGCCTTAAATCCCGATAAACTTTTTTAAGTTTATTTAACTGTTCGACAATGTGAACCGGCAACCTAATTGTTCGCCCTTGATTGGCAATTGTGCGGGTAATTCCTTGGCGAATCCACCAATAGGCATAGGTAGAAAATTTATAACCCTTCTCTGGATCGAACTTTTCGGCGGCTCGGTTCAAACCCAAAGCTCCTTCCTGAATTAAATCAAGAAAAGGCACGCCCCGGTTGAGATAGCGTTTGGCAATCGAAACCACCAAGCGCAAATTAGAGCTGATCATTTTTCGTTTCGCCGACTGACACTGGTAGCGGATCTGTTGCAGTTGAGTTTCGCTCACTCCCAAAGCAGCGGCGAGTTCAACTTTTGTGGGCACTCTGTTCAATTCCTGCTTTAAACGCTCTTCTAGTTCCTGAAGGGCTACCAATTCTTGAACGCGACGCGCTAACTCTACCTCTTCGGTGGCAGTCAGTAGGGGATAGCGAGCCATTTCTTTGAACAAAGCTCCCACGGGATCGTCGGCAGACCAACTGTTGTATGCTGACGATCTACTTACCGTCGGACGATCGATCTCGGTGTCCTCATCCTCTGCGATTTCGAGTGAGGCTTCGGATGCCACCGCAAAACTGCCTAAGTCAGATTTTGCCATATTTGCTTGGTGTCCGTGGGATGATTTGAAAAGTATCCCTTCACTGTAACGAATTTAATCAGAAATTTCCGAAATCCATCTAGAAGTTCGTGACTGATATCTGATTGCGCTAATTTTATACATTTTTATTGAGTTCGAGCCAGTAAAGGAGCAGCCTGCAATAACTCCTGAGTATAAGGGTGCTGCGGATTAGTAAAAATATCCCTAGTTTTCCCGATTTCCACAATTTTTCCCGAATTCATTACCGCAATGCGATCGCAAAAAAACCTCGCCACCCACAAATCGTGCGTAATAAACAGATAAGTCAAATTAAATTCCTGCTTCAACTCCAGCATCAGCTCTAATACCTGAGTCTGTACGCTAGCATCCAGCATACTCACCGGTTCGTCGCAAATAATCAGTTGCGGCCGAGTAATCAAAGCTCGGGCGATGGAAACCCGCTGCTGTTGTCCCCCCGACAGTTCCCCCGGATAACGGCGAAAGAAATCCTCCCCAGGAGTTAAACCCACTCGCTCTAACATTTGGATGACTTGTTTTTTAGCTTCCTCTGCCTTAGCTAATTTGTGAATCAACAAAGGATCGGCAATACTTTGCCCGACTGTCATCATCGGATTCAAGCAAGCGTGGGGATCTTGAAATACCATTTGCATTTGGCGGCGGTGTTTCCTGACAGCATCACGGCTCAGGGCAGTAATATCTATTCCTTCAAATTCAACTTTGCCACCTGTCGGGGGAATCAGCCGCAAAATTGTGCGCGATAACGTACTTTTTCCGCAGCCGGACTCCCCTACAAGCCCGAGGATTTCCCCGCGTTCTAGCTGCAAACTAACGCCGTCTACGGCTTTAATTACCTGGCGGTTCCTGGAAAATAATTGGTCTAATAAATTACTTTCTAAACTGTAGTGCTGCTGCAAATTCGTCACAGTCAACAGAGGCGAATTTGTTAAGTTTGTAGTGAGGACTTCAGTCCTTCTTTCCGGCGAATTTGTTAAGTTTGTAGTGAGGACTTCAGTCCTTCTTTCCTCCGATGTTAACCCTTTACCCGAATCAGCTTGAATGTGCAAAGCTGCTTTCAGGAGCGATCGAGTATATTCGTGTTGCGGGCGTTCAAAAACATCCAACACCGGCCCAGTTTCCACGACTTTGCCGCCGTACATCACCGCAATGCGATCGCAATACTCAGCCACCATCGCCAAATCGTGAGAAATCAGCAAAATCGCCGTTCCCCTTGAAGCACAAAGTCGGGTTAATTCCTGCAAAATCTGAGCAGCGACAGTTACATCCAAACTCGTCGTCGGTTCATCCGCCACAATTAACTTCGGATCGAGCAAAAGAGCCAAAGCAATTGCCACTCTTTGGCGCATTCCACCGCTAAATTCGTGGGGAAATTGCGACCAGCGAGACGCCGGAATTTTCACAGCATCCAAAATCTCGATCGCCCGTTTCTTAGCTTCCTTGCGATTCAAATTCGGTCTGTGAGCCTGCAAAGTCTCGATGCAGTGTTCCCCAACAGTCATCAAAGGATCGAGACGAGTCATCGGATCTTGAAAAATTAACGCCACAGCTTCGCCCCGAAACCGTCTCAGCCGGGAAGCATTCATGTCAAACACCGACTCTCCCCCAAAACCAACCCGCCCCTCAACCAAAGTCGAATCCGGCAACAACCGCATCGCCGCCCTTCCCAAAGTTGACTTACCGCACCCAGACTCCCCAACTAATCCCAGTTTTTCCCCCGGTTCCAGCGTCAGGGAAACCCCATCAACGGCCCAACCGGATTGGCCCCGCCGCTGAGGATAAGCTACTCGCAGATTTTCAACGGAAAATAGAGAAGAGTCATTAGTCATTAGTCTTTAGTCCTTAGTTATTGGTTATTAGTTATTAGTTATTGGTTATTGGTTATTTGTCGAATCATGTCCAGTCATATAATCTTCAATCGTTAATCGTTTGTAGTGAGAACACAGAGTCATCGATCGGGGTGACTGGAGAACTGTTATCCTTACTACAAACAATTCTTTAATGACAAGAGACCAGACATGACATCAGTTATTATTTGTCAGACATTTGTCACTTATTTGTCAGTTTTACTTGTTAGTTGTTACTTGTTAGGGGAGCATCTCAAATTTGCAAAAAAGCAATTTCTTTACAGTGCGAGCGTCCCCGCTCGCGAGTGTTGGATAGATCGCGAGTGTTGGATAGATCGCGAGTGTTGGATAGATCGCGAGTGTTGGATAGATCGCGAGCGGGGACAGCACTATAAAATCAAAACTGAGATGCTCCCGTTGTTAGTTATTAGCCAGTATCTACAACTAACAACTAACAACTAACAACTAACAACTAACAACTAACAACTAACAACTAACAACTAACAACTAACAACTAACAACTAACAACTAACAACTGACTAAATTTCCTTTCGCTTCAACTCAGCTCTCCGCAATATGTAAGTAGCCGCACAATCAGCATGGGGATGGTCTGCTAAAACTTCCGCTAGTTCCAACACATATCCGGCGATATCCGGGCCCAGCTTCTCAGTCAGCACCTGACGTTCCCGAGCAGCGAGTTCTTGCACGCGGGCCTTAGCTTGCCAGTTGGGAGAAAACATCTTGTCAATCTCGGTGTGGAATCCCAGACTTTCGAGAATATCCCACTCGCCGTTATCGCACCAAATTCCTCCGCACAGCATACAGCGCTCTATGTAAAAGGGTACTCTGCTAAACGGAACCTTTGCCCGCGACAGATAGTGACCGTCTTCGGGACACAGTGCTGCTTTGCTGTCGTAGGGAGACGGGGTGAATTCTATGCCGAGAGTGCCAGTCACCTGAGGCTTCTCGGATTTGTTGTACCACAGGCTGTGTTCTTTCTGCCAAGCTTCGTATTCTTTGCCCGGAATCCAGATACCGTAACAGTTGGGACACCACAGCACCGACATACTGCCGGCTAAGGTGCCGCCGTCTAAGTTGGGATGTTTACATTTTGGACATTCCACCGCTTTCTTTCTCCTTGCCTTATCTATTCCCTGTTAATTCAGATATTAATTTTGCATCTGGACGGGCCCAGAAGCACCATAATTTTTTTGGAGCACCGCACCGCAGTAGCCAATTAGCGTGTTAAGTCGCTCCGCAGCCGCAGTTTGCCTCGCGGATGCTGTCGCTGGCTGCTTCGCGACTTGCAAAAACGTGACATCTGTTCCCAATAACCGCAGTTGCTTGTGAATTTCCGTCAAATATGACTGTTCTGGCGGGGGTTCTGAGGCGTCTAACTCAGCGCTGGGGACTCTCATAATTTGGTTTCCGAAAAATTGTTGCACTTTTTTGTATTCGATCGCCAGCGCTGCCCGATCGAGATTATCCTCTGCGACAGTTCTTTGTAGCTGTTCGAGTGCTTGCTGTAATTCTTCGTAGCAATGGCGGCGGTCTTCGGACAATATCATGATTTTGTGAACAAATTTGTCTTTATAATCAAAGTAGATTCTTGCTTAAGGTTGGCTCAGATGAAGGAAAGCCGTGCCTTTTTGCAGCAATTCCCTGTTTTTCGAGAAAATTTCATCGCTGGGGGGCATCATCTCGATCGCTCTGGCTTTTGCTTTGAGTTCTCAACTGTCAACTGTCAACTGTCAAGCATCGCTCTGGCTTCTGCTTTGAGTTGTCAACTGTCAACTGTCAACTGTCAAGCATCGCTCTGGCTTCTGCTTTGAGTTGTCAACTGTCAACTGTCAAGCATCGCTCTGGCTTCTGCTTTAAGTTGTCAACTGTCAACTGTCAACTGTCAACTATCAAGCATCGCTCTGGCCTCTGCTTTGAGTTTAGCGTTGCCTGTAAATGTCGATCGCCCGCTCCACCAAAAACAGGTACAGTGTCCCAATGCTCGCTAGAGTGGATATCTTCAAATTTTAGACCCTAGTTCCAGATTCATCTGTCGAGTCAAATCTCAAATCTCAAATCTCAAATCTCAAATCGACTGACCTCCACTGCTACCGCCAAAATATCCCCATCTTACGCGATCGACAGAACGGAGTGGCGGCAGTGGAGTCACTATATTTTCCTACCTGCGAGGGGGGGCAGCTCGCAATTAGATAGGTATAGTTAACACAAAAATCGACTATTTTTTGGGATTGCAAATTGTGGCATTCAATTAGTTTAGTATAACTAAACACATAATTTCGGCAATTCAACCGAAAACTGGCATTTAACCATTTGTATTTCTAATTTTTAAAGGTGTACCCCATGAACGCAAACACTCTGACTCCCTCGAATGCGATCGATCCTTGCATAGTTCCCGATTGGCTGCAAGAATGTCTGAATGCTCGATCGCAACCTGACGAAGCCCCAAATCCCAATTGTACGACGGACAACGGCTTAATTTGTCGGGCTTTTGAATTTGCGCGCGACTTGCACGAAGGACAGTACCGCAAATCTGGAGAACCTTATATTTGCCATCCCGTAGCTGTAGCTGGAATACTGCGATATATGGGCGGAAACAGCGCCATGATTGCCGCTGGTTTCCTGCATGACATTGTGGAAGATACAGATATTACTCTCGAAGAAATAGAACAGCGGTTTGGGGCAGAAGTGCGACAGTTAGTCGAAGGCGTCACCAAGCTTTCTAAGTTTAATTTTTCCAGCAAAACAGAGCGTCTTGCCGAAAATTTCCGCCGAATGTTCCTAGCAATGGCTAAAGATATTCGCGTGATTGTCGTCAAACTCGCAGACAGGCTGCACAATATGAGGACTTTGGAGCATTTGTCCGAAGAAAAGCAGCGCAGTATTGCCCTAGAAACCCGAGATATTTTTGCTCCCCTGGCGAACCGTTTGGGTATCGGGCGCTTTAAGTGGGAATTGGAAGATTTAGCCTTTAAATACTTGGAACCGGAAGCTTACCGCGAAATTCAGGACTTGGTGGCAGTCAAGCGGGGCGATCGAGAAACCCAACTTGCAGAAGTCACAGATTGTTTGCGAGACAGGCTTGACAATCTAGGCATTAAATGCTACGAAGTCAGCGGCCGTCCCAAACATTTGTACGGGATTTATGGGAAGATGCAGCGCCGGCAAAAAGGCTTTAACCAAGTGTACGATATTGCTGCGGTGCGGATCATAGTAGAAACTAATGATGACTGTTATCGCGCATTGGCGATCGTCCACGATTCATTCCGCCCGATTCCCGGCCGTTTTAAAGACTATATCGGTTTACCAAAAGCCAACCGCTATCAATCGTTGCACACCGGAGTAATCGGCACCAGCGGCCGCCCCATCGAAGTCCAAATTCGCACCGTAGCAATGCACCACATTGCCGAATACGGCATAGCAGCCCACTGGAAATACAAAGAAACAGGCGGTTCCAACACAACAGTTACCGGCGACGACGAAAAATTTACCTGGCTGCGGCAACTGCTAGAATGGCAAACAGATCTCAAAGACGATCGCGAATATTTACAAAGCATTAAAGACAACTTATTCGACGAAGATATCTACGTTTTCACTCCTAACGGAGACGTAATTGCCCTCAACAGCGGATCGACACCCGTAGATTTTGCCTACCGCATTCACACAGAAATAGGCAATCGCTGCACCGGCGCCAGAGTCAACGGGCGGATGGTGACACTAGACAAGGTTTTAAAGAATGGTGATATTGTAGAAATCTTGAACCAAAAAAACGGCCATCCCAGCTCCGACTGGCTGAATTTTGTCAAGACAAACGGAGCAAAAAACCGAATTCGGCAGTGGTTAAAGCGATCGCACCGAGATGAAAATCTCGCTCGCGGGCGGGAATTACTGGAAAAAGAATTAGGCAAAAACGGCCTAGAATCCTTGCTCAAATCAGGGCCAATGCAATCAGTAGCTCAGCGGTGCAACTACCACAGCGTCGAAGATTTAATCGCTGGTTTGGGCTACGGCGAAGTCACGCTAAATCTCGTAGTAAATCGCCTGCGAGATTTAGTAAAAGTGCAGCAAAAAATAGAAGCTGCACCCGGAGGAACCCAGGAATCCCCCGTGCAAATACCTGCATCGACGACACCCAAACCCGTACCGAGTTCATCTCCGAGCAAATCGCCGATCGCAGGTGTAGAAGGATTGCTGTATCATTTAGCCGGCTGTTGCTGTCCGATTCCCGGCGAATCAATTATTGGAGTAGTGACTCGCATCCGAGGAATTTCGATTCACCGCCAAGGCTGTTCAAATGTTGAGAGTGTACCGGGTGATAGATTAGTTCCTGTGAGTTGGAATTCCACCAACCGCAATGAATCTCGCCCCAATACTTATCCGGTTAACATTCAAGTCGAAGCGCTCGATCGAGTGGGAGTTCTCAATGATGTATTATCGCATTTAAAAGACAACAAAGTGAACGTCCGCAGCGCTCAAGTCAAAACATATCCAGGATTGCCGGCATTAATTGACTTGTGCATGGATATCCAGGATAAAGAACAGTTCGAGCGGACTTGTATGCAGATTAAAAATATGAGCGATATTTTGAATTTGCGGAGGCTGAGTGAAGCTGAGTGAAGGAACTTAAGAAAGACGGCGGTTGAAACCGCGCCTATACAAACTTTCGTCCGCCTCCGCGGTGTAAAGAAGGTAACATAATTTTAACCGTTCGTTCTTCAACCTGCGGAGGCAGGTTTTGCTTGTATAGACGCGAATTATATTCGCCCGGTCTCCTTCAACTTAAGAAAGACGGCGGTTGAAACCGCGCCTATACAAACCAAGTCCGCCTCCGCGGTGTAAAGAAGGTAACATAATTTTAACCGTTCGTTCTTCAACCTGCGGAGGCAGGTTTTGCTTGTATAGACGCGAATTATATTCGCCCGGTCTTCTTAAGAAAGACGGCGGTTGAAACCGCGCCTATACAAACCAAGTCCGCCTCCGCGGACTGAAGAAGGTAACATATTTTAACCGTTCGTTCTTCAACCTGCGGAGGCAGGTTTTGCTTGTATAGACGCGAATTATATTCGCCCGGTCTTCTTAAGAAAGACGGCGGTTGAAACCGCGCCTATACAAACCAAGTCCGCCTCC
>NZ_JAHREU010000109.1:0-3583 GCF_020883145.1 Microcoleus sp. CAWBG27 | reverse complement strand
GCGGACTGAAGAAGGTAACATATTTTCAACCGTTCGTTCTTCAACCTGCTCCCGTCACGTGAGTGCTTGTATAGACGCGAATTATATTCGCCCGGTCTCCTTCGAGACGCACCCGATTGTAGGTTTGTAGTGAGGACTTTAGTCCGCAAAAAGAAGGACTAAAGTCCTCACTACAAACCTATAGTTGATATTTTGCTCGACATGATATCCAACCATTTTTTGCATAATTCGTGCCTTTATTTCGCCGGAGTTGCAGGCTTGGACTCACCCAATTTTTGCTGCAAAAACTGCCGCGCTACTTGTGCGGCATCCTGCTGTTTCCCATCAACTTGATAGTTGAGTTGGCGCATATCTTCCTCGGAGATTTTGCCGCCCAACTCTGCGAGCACTGGACGCAATTCGGGATATTTTTCCAAAATTTGCGATCGCACAACCGGCACAGCTTCATAGGGCGGGAAATAGTTCTTATCATCTTTGAGCACTACCAAACCCAAACTTTGAATCAAACCATCGGTTGTGCCTCCAGCAATCACATCTACTTCTTTTTGTTGCAGTGCTTGATAAAGCAATCCTAACAGCAACTCCTTCGGTTCTTCCGCAAATTTAATCCCGTAAGTTTTAGCCAATCCGGGAAATCCATCTTCTCTATCTTTGAATTCCGGCCCGAAACCAGCGCGCAATTTTGGTGCAGCTTTACCCAATTGCGAGAGATTTTGCAAGTTAAGTTTTTTGGCATCGTCTCCCCGCACAATAATCGCAAAACCGTTATTAAATCCCAGGGGTTCAGTCCATTCGGCTTTAAACTGTTTGGGATATTCTTGTTTGAGGTAAGCGAGGACTTTTTTGGGGTCAGAAATCGGCTTTTGTTTGAGAATGTTGGTAAAACCTGTACCCGTATATTCGACGTACAAGTCGATTTTTCCTGCTGTTAGGGATTGATGGCAAAGCGAGCCTCCGAGGTTGAGTTCGCGTTCTACTTTAATATCTGTTTTGGCTTCGATGTGCTGTGCTAAAATTTCTGCAAGGATGACTTGTTCGCTAAAGTCTTTTGAGCAAATAACAACTTGTTTTTGAGAACTCGAATTGCAGCTTGTAACTGCGAACAAGCAAAGCAATGACAAGCAGGAATATAAAAGATGGCTTTTGGAAATTTTCATTTTTTTATTGTAACATTTATGTATAGATACAGGAGAAAATATGCTATTGAGTGTCAGCGATACGATCCGGGAGCAACGCCAATTTTTTGCTACTGGGAAAACTAAAGATGTGGATTTTCGGATTGAACAACTGAAGAAACTTAAAAGTGCGATCGAACTTAATCAATCACAAATCGTCGATGCTGTCAAGGCTGACTTGAATCGGCCAGAGTTTGAGGCATACTTTGAAATTGCTGCGATCGCAGAAGTCAATTATGCCATCAAAAACCTCAAATCCTGGGTAAAGCCGAAAAAAGTACCAACTTCGATCGACCAATTCCCCGCATCAGCCCGCATTTTCCCCGAACCTTTAGGCGTAGTTTTGATTATCGGGCCTTGGAATTATCCATTCCAGTTAATGATATCACCGTTAGTCGGGGCGATCGCCGCCGGTAACTGCGCCATCCTCAAACCCTCAGAAATCGCCTCCCACACCTCAACCGTCGTCGCCGACATGATTGGCAAAATCTTCGATCCCGCCTACATAGCAGCCGTCGAGGGAGGCGTGGAAGTCAGCCAACAATTACTAGCCGAAAGATTTGACCACATCTTCTTTACCGGAGGCACAAAAATCGGCAGAATCGTGATGGAAGCCGCCGCCAAACATTTAACACCAGTAACATTAGAATTAGGCGGCAAAAGTCCTTGCATTGTCGATTCAGACATTCAGATCGAACACACGGCAAAACGCATTGCTTGGGGCAAATTCATCAATGCCGGACAAACCTGCATTGCTCCAGATTACCTCTTGGTAGACAAGAAAGTCAAGCCGCAATTAATGGAAGCAATTAAAACATCAATTCAAGGATTTTACGGTGACAATCCACAAACAAGTCCCGACTATTCGCGGATTATCAATCAGCGGCAATTGGAACGTTTGAGTGTGTTTCTCAAAGATGGAGAAATTGTGATTGGCGGGCAAACTGACCCAGAAAACAAGTATATTGCACCGACTGTTTTAGATAAAATCTCCTGGGATTCACCGGTGATGCAGGATGAGATTTTCGGGCCGATTTTGCCAGTGTTGGAGTATGAGGATTTCGGGGAGGCGATCGCCCAAATCAACGCGCGCCCCAAACCGTTAGCTTTGTATTTGTTCTCGAAGGATAAGGAGAAACAAGAACGAGTTTTGCGGGAAACTTCTTCGGGGGGAGTTTGTATTAATGATACCGTAATGCAGGTTGGTGTCACAACTTTACCGTTTGGGGGAGTTGGGGAAAGCGGCATCGGGAGTTATCACGGGAAAGCGAGTTTTGATACTTTTTCGCATTACAAGAGTGTGCTGCAAAAGTCATTCTGGCTGGAGTTGCAATGGCGGTATGCTCCCTATAAGGGCAAGTTGGATTTGATCAAAAAGGCGATCGGTTGAAAAGGAAATAATATCAAATCTAACTGTTGCAGAAACCCGCGAGACTCAGAAACCGGGTTTCTGCGGAAAATCTCGTGAGGAGGCGTAAATTCTCATAGAAACCCGGTTTCTTGGACTAGGCGCGAGATTCAGAAACCGGGTTTCTTCAGACAATCTCGTCAGGAGGCGTAAATTGTGATAGAAACCCGGTTTCTTGGATGGTTGGCGCGAGATTCAGAAACCGGGTTTCTTCAGACAATCTCGTCAGGAGGCGTAAATTGTGATAGAAACCCGGTTTCTTGGATGGTTGGCGCGAGATTCAGAAACCGGGTTTCTTCAAACAATCTCGTCAGGAGGCGTAAATTGTCGCAGAAACCCGGTTTCTTGGACTAGGCGCGAGATTCAGAAACCGGGTTTCTTCAAACAATCTCGTCAGGAGGCGTAAATTGTCGCAGAAACCCGGTTTCTTGGACTAGGTGGGAGATTCAGAAACCGGGTTTCTCCTTTTCTAATCAGATTTATGCCATTCTTTCTCGATTCTCTCCAAATCCTTAGCCGCTCCCAATTGTTGAAAAATTCCATGTGCTGTATCGTAATTTTGTTGAGCAACTTCTGTGTTGCCACGCTTGCGATGGAGTCGGGCTAAATCGTAGTTAGTTTCAGCAATATGCCAAGTCATCCCCTGTTTTTGCACTTTATCTAAAGCTTCTGTTAACAGTTGTTCTGCTGTCTCTAGATTGCCTCTACCGAGTTCAATATCTCCCAGACAACCGATCGAAATTGCCATACCAGAGCGATCGCCCAATTCTGTCCTCAATGCCAAAGATTGCCGGAAAAGTCGCTCTGCTTCATCCCATTTTCCACGATTTCGCTCGATATCTCCCAACAATCCCCAAGAAGATGCCATCCCCGCGCGATCGCCCAATTCTGTCCTCAATGCCAAAGATTGCCGGAAAAGTCGCTCTGCTTCATCCCATTTTCCACGATTTCGCTCGATATCTCCCAACAATCCCCAAGAAGATGCCATCCCCGCGCGATC
>NZ_JAHREU010000108.1:7910-14002 GCF_020883145.1 Microcoleus sp. CAWBG27 | reverse complement strand
CGCTTTCAATATTTTGTTGAAAGCTTTGAGAGATACCTCCCTGACAGGAGAGCTTGCTGCTTTTTCTGTTTTGCCATACACGGCTATTCTGGGCTTAGTCCGGGATTTACCGGGTTAAATGTATCTGATTCTCAGGTTCGATCGAGAAAGTTGTTCTAGGGAGAATTGTGTCACTTTTAGGGGCTAGAGTTCAGGAGATAGCTGATTTACCCGCGATGAGTTGGGCAGAGGTGCTGTCGCGGTTGCTGTCAGTGCTGCTGCTGATTGCGATCAATGCTTTTTTCGTGACGGCTGAGTTTTCGATGGTGACGGTACGCCGATCGCGGATTAATCAATTAGTCGAGGCCGGCGATGTTCCGGCAATAACTGTTCAATCTTTGATACACAGTATCGAGCGATTGCTCTCGACAATGCAGTTGGGAATTACTCTTTCTAGTTTAGCTCTCGGCTGGATTGGAGAAGATACGATCGCCGTTCTCATCCGAATGTCGATCGGCTATTTGCCGCTACCAATTTATATCAAATCGGCGATCGCCCATTCTGCCAGCATTTCAATAGTAACTTTTTTCCTGCTAGCTTACCTGCAAATCGTACTCGGCGAAATCCTGCCCAAATCTGTAGCCTTAGTTTATTCCGAACAGCTAGCCAGAAGTTTAGGGCCTCCGAGTTTATTGATTTCCCGCTTGTTCAATCCCTTTGTGTCGTTTCTCAATCAATCCACGCGATCGCTATTGCAGCTTGCGGGAATCGAATACGAGCGCACGCACCAGCCAGTTACGCCCCAAGAACTGCAATTAATTATAGCGACTTCCAGCGAATCAAGCGGCTTGGAAGCAGAAGAGCGAGAATTGCTGAATAACGTGTTTGAATTTGGCGAAGTTTGCGTAGAAGAAGTGATGGTGCCCAGGCCCAGCATTGTGGTACTTCCCAGTACGGCTACGTTTCAAACTTTGCTTGACGAAATGGCGATTTCCAACCATTCCCGCTATCCCGTCACGGGAGATTCTTTAGACGATATTATCGGGATTATTGGCTTCAAACAACTGGCGAAACCCTTAGCTGAAGGTTTGCTATCTCCCGACACGCCGATTGTAACTTGGATTAGTGCGGTGAGATTTGTGCCGGAAATGATGCTGCTGGGGGAATTATTGCCTTTGATGCAGGGTTCGTCGGAAGAAATTGCGATCGTCGTCGATGAATTTGGCGGCATTTCCGGCTTAGTGACGCTGAGGGATTTGATCGCTGAAATTATCGGCTGCACTTACGAGTCGCCCGACAACAAAGAGATTGCTTTGCAAGTATTGGACGATCGCACTTTTTTAGCGCAAGCGCAGTTAAATGTAGATGATGTCAATCAAATATTGAATTTGGACTTGCAGGTGACAGACGAATATCAGACAATCGGAGGTTTTCTGAGTTATCAGTTGCAAAGAATGCCGGCGGTTGGGGAAGTTTGGCGCTGCGAAAATGCGGAACTTACAGTCGTTTCTGTGTGCGGGCCGCGGTTGGATCAAATTCAAATTCAGTTGCTGGATGGGGCGGCGGAGGATGCCGTTGGGGATAGCTTCGCCGCGCGCGATTTGGGAGAAGTTGCAGCGCCTGGTGGGGAAGTTGGGGGAAAAGGGCGATCGAATGGCGGTTTGAGAGGTGCGGCGAAGTTTTCGAGTTAAGAGTATTTTAGTTAACGCCGATATAATCTACCCGCTCGAAGTCGCTGCGTACTAAATCATCTAACGTCGGGCCTTTGGGGCGTAAATTAAGGCGATCGCCAGCCCTCACATTTTCGTAATATACGTAGGGAATATAGATATCTTGCTCCTCCATAAAAGCGTAAGTAAAGCGAAAACCACTCTCAATGTCCTCAGCTTTAACCTCACGAAAGTTAGAGAGGAATAGGAGATCCATTTCTTCCTCAAAGTACAGCATCTCTGCAAATGCACCTCCGTCGTAGCAGTTATAACCAATATAACCGCAAGTATCGCTGCATTTATAGTAAATGGCGCGAGTGGATAGGAACCAGGAAAGGGTGATAGCATCTCCTTCTCCAAACATAAGGGAACCGGGTCTATAAGTCAGTTTTTCAACGATCGTCCAAGGGTGTCCTCGGAACTGAAATACAATATAGCTCTCGGTGGTGATTTCGATTTCGCGATCGTATATATCTCGTTCCCAAACATCCGCACGTCTCGCCCTACTAAATTTTTCCGCCACTGACTCAATAGGAGCGCGAACGAGAAGTAGATTTTGGTTTCTGTCAATTGTTTCAATACCTTGGCGCTGTTCAATAGACATATATTTTAGGTTGGGAAAACAATTACTGATTAGTCTACCTGTTTATAATAACTTACTTAAGTTTGGAAAGAAAACTCTTCTGGATCGATTCCCCAATTTATCCAACTAATTGCCTCTCTTGCGGATGTAATATCAGAGGGAACTCGCAGTGCATGAATATATCTGGTGCTAGGACAAGTCATTTTTAATAAGTGCATATGCTTTTCCTCCTCATAACCCCATGCACCCTCAAAAATCTCCATTATATCAATTTTGAGTAACGTGTATTCTTGCCAAGAGTCTAATTCAGTTGCTTGTAAATCCTGACAAATTCTATCATAACCAATGCCTTGAATCAAAACTCGTTTTACTTCTGCATTTTTCTCAGATAAAAGCCAATCTGCACGCCATTGAGAAGGATGCAGTTTTCCGTATAGTTCCGGCACTCTCACTCCATTAACTGCGTACACCTTGAAGCCATCTTTAAATAGAACAGCCGGAGAAGCTAAAGCGTGTAGTCGTTGTTGATTGTCGAAAGAAATAATTGTAGGACGATCGCAGATAAAGCAAACTCTCTTAAATGGAACTATCCAACCACAATACTTGGCTAAAGACTGATATATAGACCATTTCTTTTTATTGTAAGGGCAATTTAAAACCGAAATATAAAAGTCAAACATACTGCCAAAATAACTTAAATTGTCTGATGGAAAATAATAACCTAATGTTTCTGATGGAAAGTAGGTAATCGGCTGATATGCTAGTTGGCTTTCTAATTGACGCATCAGTTGCATTGTTAATTCATGTATCTCTGGATTTTCCAATTGACGGTTCAATGTCCTAATTAATTGACTTTTCACGTGATTTTTCCATTGATTCCATCCTAACAGATTGGTAAGTTGGCTGTATAGTTGCGAATCCAGTTGTCCCTTCGGTTCGTGCCACGGGTCGTTCCAAAACAAACTCTCCATTTGATTAAAAGTAGGGTAAAACGACGCATAAGGACTATCAGAAAAAATAATCATAGGTGGTTTTTTACCTAACAATGCGTAGGCTGCTGTTACTGCTTCTGTGGCTTTTTGCCGATCGATTGGTTCGGTAGAAAGTGCGATGGAGCGCCATTTTTCCCTATATACTGGAATCAAAGCCTCTTGTTCGGGAGTTAGCTTATGAATTACATTCATATTTTGTATGTGCAAGTTTATACTTAAACAATTATACTTATTTTCTGTTTTTTCTTCTGTAATTATTGCGTCTCTACCTCTTTTTCAAATTGCAGCGAATGCTCAGGAAGAACCAGGGTGCTTTATACTTGATTCATCAGGTAAAGTCAACAGACTCGATCCTTTATGCAAGCGCGATGAACAGCAGAACTTAAGGAATATTATGAAAGCTCAAGAACTTTATAAACAAGGATTCGACCTCGCTCGCCAAGGACAATATAAAGAATCAGTTGAACTTTTAACTCAAGCAATTAATCTCAATCCTAGCTTTCCCGAAGCGCATATGGTTCGTGCTAATGCTCAAACTTTATTAGGAAACCTACAGGGTGCTGTTGAAGATTTTCAGAAAGCGATAGATATCTACAGGGCTAGAGGACAATCGCAAATAGCTGATATGCTTTTAGTCCGAGTGAATTCGCTGCAAAATGAAATTAATGACAAACAGCAAGACCAGGGTAAACCGGAAGTTGAGGATGAGCCGGAAGGTAAATAAGACAATATTTGATCAAACCAACTCAACTTCAATTATTGTAGAAACATTTTTTTGAATTGGTATTATAGCATTTCTCAAAAAGATGAGGTATAACTGACAGTTTATACAACCACTAAACTCAGAGGGCTTAAGCCCAACAACGTACCTGACTTTTTTGATGACCGCTATATGTAGGGATTTTGATGGGAGGACGATCGCAAATATGTCATATGTCGATCGCCTTTTAGATTAAAAGCAAAACGAAATTCAAAATAAACAGGACAATAGCTAATATTGGAGAAACCAGCTAAAGTCCTTTAATATCAAGCTTTGTGCTGTTCGTCAGAGTTTTTGGCGTATCAAGCATTCGGGAAAACTTCCTCTGAAAACATACGGCGCAGAATCTCGTAGAAGGGTTCACAATACACCGCTTGTTGGGGTGACAGATATGCCCCAATCTCCTTACGCAGTAGGTGAGTCATCTGGCTGACGAGCTCCCAACTCACATTCAGTCGAGGGTAAATCATCACGCAGAGGGGAAACAGTTCGGTTTCTAGCGCGTGCAAATTGCCTTCTAGCAAACAAACCCACATATAAACCTGAAACATCTCGACATCACGAATACTCGATGTACGGATGCGTTCGCTGCTGAGGGGCCCAGAATAACAGCGATACCGTGGGTACAGTTCATTTACTCGATCGACTACCCGTTCAGCAATATAGCTCATCTTCGACATCAGCAGGCGAACAGATTGCAGCGGAATCGAATTCGGTGGATGGTTTGCAGCAGCTTGGTATGCGCGTTGCAGTGGCATATATAAATGATCGTCTAGCATCTTGACGTAGTTACCAAAATTTTCCTGTTCTCCCTCAGGGAGCAAGTCCATCAACTGCGTTCCCGTGTAGTGATATTGCATCGCCACAAAGCCAATCACCCGGGGATCAATTGCTGTAACGTGCTGTCGGACTCGTCCGAGAACTGGGCTCACCTTGTTGACTATACGATAGGGCGACAATTGCTCGCTATAGGCTTCGATCGCAAACTTATAAACTTGATGAATACCACCAGAAATATACCAAGGATCGATTAGATCCGTATCTATACCGTGTTCAATTAACGTTTCTGCCAATAGGTAGTCAGTTTTTGTCCAGGATTTTGCACTCACTGAACGCAGCGATGTCAACATTTGTTTTGCCATACTGATACGCCGTCGTTCGATAAATTTATCCTCACCCACAACCGCAGGGGCACCGCTTTTCATCTGTTGTAGATACTTTTGGGCGAAGGAAACAGATAAGTCTACCGATGGTGACAGCGGATTGAATGATGTGGAACTGAGAAAGGAAGGATTAGTAGTCATAGATTTAGTATTTACTCTGTCAAGGTTAGATGCTGCTGATGGTTTTCAACTCACACATTCATTTTTTGTGAGATACAATTGCGCGAATGCTTGAGTAGATTTAATCTAGAATTTGGTAGCAAAATGATGGCGATAATAGCGATCGCTATTGTTTGTTGAAGCATTCGATCTTAACTATAATCTCCTAAAACTCCAGAATTCAATCGTATAAATACTGATAAATATCATAAATTTCCCAGCCATTTGCGAGTCAATACCGTACTTGTAAGTAGACTTTCAAATGAAATAGCTGGCTGACGTTGTGCAATGCCTATATACCAAGCTGGTAAAGTCAAAAAACGGCAATTGTCGCTGTAACAGAACTCCTTATTTTGCCGAAATACCGAAGCTAGAGACTATTATTGTTCAAAATTAGCCTAAAATTGCTTGATTTAACGATCGTGCTACAAAATTCTGGTTGTTTGTACCCAAAACTGTTCGGCAGACTAAATTTTAACTGCACAAAAAGCAGAAAATCGCGATTTTACTTTATATTTTATTAATATTTCAATCAAATAAAATTCATCAAGGTTTGTAGTGAGGACTTTAGTCCTCTGAATATGCGGACTGAAGTCCGCACTACAAACACTTTTATGGTCAGGTTTGTAGTGAGGACTTTAGTCCTCTGAATATGCGGACTGAAGTCCGCACTACAAACACTTTTATGGTCAGGTTTGTAGTGAGGACTTTAGTCCTCTGAATATGCGGACTGAAGTCCGCACTACA
>NZ_JAHREU010000108.1:0-7810 GCF_020883145.1 Microcoleus sp. CAWBG27 | reverse complement strand
GAGGACTTTAGTCCTCTGAATATGCGGACTGAAGTCCGCACTACAAACACTTTTATTGTAAGGTTTGTAGTGAGGACTTTAGTCCTCTGAATATGCGGACTGAAGTCCGCACTACAAACACTTTTATTGTAAGGTTTGTAGTGAGGACTTTAGTCCTCTGAATATGCGGACTGAAGTCCGCACTACAAACACTTTTATTGTAAGGTTTGTAGTGAGGACTTTAGTCCTCTGAATATGCGGACTGAAGTCCGCACTACAAACACTTTTATTATAGGTAATTGACGGGAGATGATATGAGATCTTGTTGAAAATCAAAACACTGAAAGTTGACGAGACTGGTGGGGAGTGGGGTGTTCGCAATCAACCTGTCTGCATTTCCAACCCTATAAATTGGTTAATTTCAGTGAATTAAACAATCAATTAGTGCGGCTCGCAAACCTGCACTATTAAGCGTAAGGCACCGGATCTTTCAATCCCAATTCGTCAAAAGCAGCCAGCCGCAGCCGACAAGAATCGCAAACGCCGCAGGCACTTTCGCCACCTGAATAACAAGACCAAGTTTTCTCCCAAGGCACTCCCAACTTGTTGCCCAATTCAATAATTTCGGTTTTTTTCAGTTCGATCAAAGGTGTGATAATCTTAATAGCTTCTCCTTCCCTTCCTTGCTTTGTTCCCAACCGAAATACTTCCTGCATGGCTTGGATGTAATCGAGGCGGCAGTCGGGATAGCCGGAATAATCTAAAGCGTTGACACCGATGTAAATTCGCTGGGCTTCTAGAGTTTCGGCGTAGGCGAGGGCAAAGCTGAGAAAAATGGTATTTCTAGCTGGAACGTAGGTAACGGGGATGTTTTGCGACATTTCTGCTAGATTGCGATCTTTGGGCAATTCTATCTGATTGTCCGTCAAAGCCGAACCGCCCCACAGCGTCAAGTCAAAGTTTACCACCTGATGTGCCTTAACCTGTGCTGAAAGTGCGATCGCCCGTGCAGATTCTAACTCTCGCCGGTGTCTTTGCTTGTAGTCAAAGGATATCGCATAACATTCGCAGCCGTCGGCTTTCGCTTGATACAAAACTGTTGAGGAATCCAGCCCTCCCGACAATAAAATAACTGCTTTCACTTAAAACATCCTCGATTGCATCAGGTTTTATATTTTATATCAAATTATGTTGTCACTTGACAAGATAGGACGGCGGTTGAAACCGCGTCTACAAAAACTTTCGTCCGCCTCCGCGGACTGAAGAAGATAAAATAATTTTAACCGCATAGGACGGCGGTTGAAACCGCGTCTACAAAAACTTTCGTCCGCCTCCGCGGACTGAAGAAGATAAAATAATTTTAACCGCATAGGACGGCGGTTGAAACCGCGTCTACAAAAACTTTCGTCCGCCTCCGCGGACTGAAGAAGATTAAATAATTTTAACCGCATAGGACGGCGGTTGAAACCGCGTCTACAAAAACTTTCGTCCGCCTCCGCGGACTGAAGAAGATTAAATAATTTTAACCGCATAGGACGGCGGTTGAAACCGCGTCTACAAAAACTTTCGTCCGCCTCCGCGGACTGAAGAAGATTAAATAATTTTAACCGTCGAGTTTTCTTCAACCCGCGGAGGCGGGTTTTGTTTGTATAGAAGCAGTTTCAACCGCCGAGTTTTCATACAACAAGTCGTCTAGTTCGCGGTAATCGGGCAAAGTTGTATCAATTGCTTTACCCTGCCGCAAAACTGTGCGATCGCGCTGCGATCTAGATAACAATTCGCTAAAATTTCGCGCCTTAAACAAAATCAAATCTGCTGGCCAATCAACTCCGATTCGTCCTAAATTCGGCAATCCCATTAAGTCGGCTGGTGTGGTTGTGACTGTGCGCGGCCAATTTTCCCAAGGCCGATCTAAATGGGCGATCCGGGCTGCCATATTCAATACTTCCAAAACATCGTGATCGCCAAATCCATAAAACGGATCGCGACAATTGTCGCTAGCAACTGCGACGGGAATTCCTGCTGCTTTTAGTTCGTGCAGCAGCGTGACTCCCCGCCAGCGCGGTGTACGCCCAGATTGTCTGTCTTGCAGGTAAAGGTTGCACATCGGTAAGCTGACAATGCCAATATTTGCTTCCTTGACTAATGTCAAAGTTTCTGTTACTAAATCTGGCGGTTGTACGGCTAAACTACAGCAATGCCCGCAAATTATTTGACCTGCAAATTCATGGCGAATGGCGGTTTTTGCGACTTCTCGCAGTGTGGTTGATTCTGGATCGTCGGTTTCGTCGGTGTGGAAGTCGAGGTTTAAACCGCGTTCTTGGGCTAAGCTAAATACGCGATCGAGTTGTTTGTCTAAATCGGGATTCATGTAGGCGACGCCGCCGAGAATCCCGCCGATTTTGGCAATTTTGTCTGCTAATTTTTCACCCTCGGGTGTCAGGAAATAGTCTAGGGAAACTAGGGAAACTGCTTGCAAAATTAGCCGATCGCGCCATTCGGCCTGCAAGGCTGTAAATACTGCTAAACTAACGGTTCCCTGTTCTCCTGCGCTGTCGATGTGAGTGCGGATCGCCTTGGTTCCGTGGGCGTAGCTGCATTGGAGGCCGAACTGCATCCGCCGGTAAACATCCTCTGCATTCCAGTGTTTTTGGGCATCAGCCTGTACTGTGTCGATCGCGCTAGCAAACGTTCCATCGGGATTGGGCGATCGTTCCCAGATATGTCCTTTGTCTAAATGCGCGTGCATATCGACAAAACACGGGAAAATTAAGCCGCCTTGCAAGTCTACAATGGGGATATCTGCAAGTTGGGATAAAGGTTCCGTACCTGTGGGGATGATTTGGGCGATCGCGCCGCTGGCAATTTCCAGATCCACCAGACAAAAATTGCGATCGGCTGTTGTGGCGATAGTAGACGCTGAATTGGCGATCGATTTCATCTCTAGAAGAGATTCGGGTACGCGAGCATTTTTTAGTAAATAATTAGATTTATCTGGCACCATGAAATTTTCTCGTTAATATGTTATTGACTTGAAAGTTATTGAAGATGTCTGTTGGAGGCGCGCGTATCTGGTAATAATTCATGAAACAATCCCATGTATCATATCAAATCAGGTAGCCTCGTCCTGTATTAATCTCTTTCTTCTCTCTCTGTGTCCTCTGCGCCCTCTGCGGTCAAATCATTCCGATACAACCGGAAACGATATCAATGCTCTCATCAGCCCTCTTGTACTTAAATGATTGTGGATTATACAATAACATTATAGCAGCTTTAATAAACATAATATCTGTCAAATCCTGCTACAGGGATAAGCCCGTCACCGATAGCAAAATCAATTTAAAAATAGACACGGAGATTGCTTTGATAAAAGATCGCCTTCATGTATTGCGTTACTCTCTTCGGACAATACTAACCGAAGCATATCGCTCGATCTAAAATCCCCAATCCCCAATCCCCAAATCTAAAATCTAAAATCAACGGAACCGTATTGGTTTATATTCTTGGCAAAGTCGTGGATATTTCTAACTCACGGAAGCAGTTGGCGGTACGGGTAGACAATGAATGCAACGGTTCTAACGTGCTTAGTTCGGATATCTGCACTTGCCGTCCTGATTTGCTATACGGTATCAAAATTTGCATCCAAACGGCACAATCCGGTCGTTCTGGGGTGATTGTTTACTTCCGCAAGGAAGGGAGAGCTTTGGCGGAAGTAACTAAGTTTTTGGTGTACAATGCCAGAAAAAGGCTGGAAGGTGGCGATCGCGCGGCGATGCGTATTTTACTTGAACACTAATGTTGTGTTGCAGGAGTTCAAGATATGCAGTTTCAAGAACTAATGCCAGACGTGCTGCACTGGTTGGCCCTCGTATTGACCGTTTAGTTTCCCTGAACAATCTCAAATACAATGCTATTATCAATTCTGGCCTTCAAGTAGTCGATCGCCGACAACATTCCCGAAGATTGGATTCCCGCAGGCGCACAAGTCGAAATCGCCACCAAAAAAGCCTCCGGCTACTACACGCCAGACCCTGTGCCAGATGCTACAATTCTTGCAGAAGCGATCGGACGCGATGCCAGGAGATTCAGAGGGCAAAGACACGACTGTTCGGAAACAGTTGCGTCTTTGCCAAATTAAATTTATTACTGGTTTTTGATCAGTCAGGGTAGGTTATGGCTAATTTGCGTTCTACTGTGATCGTAAAAACAGATATTTGCGGATATACCGCCCGAGTTAAAAAATTATCTCAGTCGGACTTAAGTAGTTTGTTGAACGAGCATAAAACTTTTATTTCAGATATTAGTACCAGAAATGAAGGAAGTTTGATCAAAGGCGAAGGTGATTCATTTTGGCTGATTTTTCCCAGCGTCACAGCAGCCGCGATGGCAGCCTTAGAAATGCAGCAAGAATTGAGAACCCAACAATCTAGCAAATCGAACGACGAACGATTGGCTATTCGCGTGTCGATTACCTTGGGAGATGTCTTGCATCAAGATAAAGATATCTTTGGCGATACGGTCAATTTAACAGCGCGTATAGAATCAGTAACTCCCCAGGATGAAATATATTTGTCCCAAGCAGCATGGCTGGCGCTCAACAAAGCAGAAGTGCAAACATCTTTTGTCAACGAGTTTTCTTTGAAAGGAATGAGCGAACCTGAAAAGGTTTACAAAGTTGACCAAAGTTACAAGACGCGAATTGTGGAAAATCAAGCAATAATTAAAGCGGATTTGAGAGGTTTTATTGCTTACCAAGAATCTAATTCTATCAGAGATGTTGAATATTTGCTCACCAACTTTGATACTTTTGAAAAAAACATTTGCGAAGAATACGGTGGCACAATTCGCAGTATTGTTGGCGATTCGCATTTGTTAACTTTCCCAGAAGCTCACTCAGCCCTAGCGGCCATGGAAAGTTTGTGCGAAAATTGGAAACTTTTTATACACGGTCATAAAATACCTTGCGGTTTGTCGGTGGGAGTTGCTAAAGGAAATTTGTATATATTCCGGTCTTGCACTTACGGAAAAGATATTAACATTGCCGACAGGCTGGAAGATTTAAGCAAAATAGTATCTCCAGCTACGGAAAAGAATTCGGTAATAGTATCAGACCAAATAAAACGCGAAGTTAGTGGCTCGAAGTGGGAATACAAACTGATCAAAATCGATAAAAATGCGATCTTAGATAATCTGTTAGATTACAGTCAGTTTGACTTTTTTCAGGAAAACGATGTTTACCGATGTTTAGTTGTTTGACACTCCGCTGTCGTTCTACGGTAGTTTGTAGTGCGGACTTCAGTCCGCAAAATCGAGCAGACTCAAGTCCCCACGGGCGATCGCATTTAATTGCGGTTAATGGATCAAACACGATACAACCCTCTTTTGGGAGATAGTCAGGGAGTTGAATTTTCTGTTGATAGTTTCCGTCTGTGACTGCGTTTATCAACTCGTACAAACTCCGAAAAGTTCGATCGAATACTTTCAGTGTCTGTTGGGCTATATCAGTATTCAACCGTTGATAGTCCTCGTTTCCCTTGCATTAGTAATAGTTCCACTCGTAACGAACGTGTTTGCCAGATTGGAAGCAATACTATGTAACTGTATAAAACCATACACAGTAAAGTTTTGATCCAACCGACAGAGTGCTCGCAAGGTGTTAAACTCTTTGTGGCAAGTCCGCGTATCTGATTTTTTGAGTCAGGTAAATAGAGCTTTCCCTAGAAGTATGGCTAGTCTAGGAAAAGCCTAGCCAAAATGTAAAGCCGATGCTCAAAACACGGGGTTTCAAACCAAAAATTTTCGATGAAGTTGAATAATATAGAGCTAGAGGCTGTAAAATATCTGAGAACACCTGCTGCGATTCGCCAAAAGTGCGATCGGCTTTTTAACTTAGCCTCCGAAAATAAACTCAATTTCTTCTGTGTCGATTTATCCGAACTCGACAAAGCAGCAAATTATGCAATCAACACAACCCGCCAACAGTATCCCGATTTTAATATTCCGTTTCACAGTCGGTGGCGGCATTTTGAAGCCGGCAACCAACCGCGCCTCGCTCAATTCGATGCAGCTTTAACAGAATTTTCAGTCATAGAACAAGCTAAGATCAAATTTGATTTAGCCATTGTCAGCGTGTTACTCGATGCCAGTGCCGGCGCAGATTGGCAGTATTGCGAAGCAGAAACCGAAGAAGTTTACCGCCGTTCAGAAGGGTTGGCAGTAGCCACTTTTCGGATGTTTTGTCAGGGTATTTTTTCCAGCAATCCAGATTTTCCTTGGCAAGCCGATTTTCGCGGGCTTTCTCAATTAAAATTAGAAACCTTAGCGGCCGGATTTCAAGTAAGTCGAGACAATCCCCTAGTTGGTTTAACAGGCAGATTAGAATTGTTGCAGCGTTTGGGGAATGCAATTTGCCAACATCCATTATTGTTTGGCAGCGAGAACCAGCGTCCCGGAAATTTGGCACAATACTTGCTTGACAGTGTGGTTTCTGGAGTCAAAACTGTGGATTGTGCTGAAATATTGAGCGCTGTTTTGACAGGTTTTGGGGAAATTTGGCCGGGAAAATATGCCATTGGTGGCGTTAATTTAGGTGATGTTTGGCGGCATTCGGCTTTGCAAGGAGAAAATCTGGGAGATGAATTTGTGCCGTTTCACCAACTCTCGCAGTGGTTGACTTATTCGCTGTTGGAACCGCTGCAAGAACTCGGTTTGTACGTCGTCGGATTGGACGAGTTGACGGGATTGCCGGGGTATCGTAACTGCGGTTTGTGTTTGGATATGGGGCTGTTACGGGCAAAAGATTGGGCTATTTTTGAGCAGAGGTATTTGCCTGGTTCGGAAGTTGTAGTAGAATGGCGATCGCTCACTGTGATTCTTTTGGATAAAATTGCCGCAGCTATGAGAGACAAGCTGCATTTAAGTGCGACAGCATTGCCGCTGGTGAAGATTTTGCAGGGAGGAACTTGGGCAGCGGGGCGGAAAATTGCGACAGAATTGAGGGCTGGTGGAGTACCGCCAATTCACATTGAAAGTGACGGGACTTTTTTTAATAGTTGACAGTGGACAGTTGACAGAAGTCAAGCGTGAAGTCAGAAGAAGGAGGAAGGTTCGGAATGCAAGTCCGATGGCACTGAAAAAGTCTGACTGAATTGTTGTAGCAAGTATTTTTTAAAGCTGTATTTTTTTGCCAAGACATCGTGGTTAAGCGAATTCTAGTTTAATATTAGTCAATATTGATGTTAATTATTAGGTACGTTGTTGCGCTGAAGCGCTCTTTATAATACAATACGGTTTACTTAACGCTTTTGATGAATTTCATCTGACGATTTTTGGATTATAAAGAGGTGAAGTAGATATTAAGAAGATTTTACCGCAGAGAACACAGAGAACACAGAGAGGGGAGGGATAAAAGGTTTTTTTACGACATCCAAAACCCTCGCAATACTCTTCCCTCTGCGCCAAAAGCGCCCCAATACGGTTCAAAACTCTTCTCTTGATGGAGTGGATTGTATTTCAATACGGTTTACTTAATGCTTTTGATGAATTTCATCTGACGATTTTCTGGCAATATAGCCATTTTTGGCAAGTCATATTTTTCTTAAGTCAACTGTATTGCTTTATAATACAATACAGTTTACTTAAGATTGTCCTTATTGCTTTATATCTAAGAAAGAGCGCTTAAGCGCAACTACGTACCTTTATTGCAGTATCTATTTTTCGGAGGAGTTTCACGAATAGCAGTATATTAGTCAACTGTATTGCTTTATATCTAAGAAAGAGCGCTTAAGCGCAACTACGTACCTTTATTGCAGTATCTATTTTTCGGAGGAGT
>NZ_JAHREU010000107.1:0-14573 GCF_020883145.1 Microcoleus sp. CAWBG27 | reverse complement strand
CCGAATTTCTCAACTTGGAGTTATTCCCTCTCTGTCCACTATTATTCGCTCCAAATCTGCTCTTTATCCCTTGGGATTGTCTTGGCAGCCAGATTAACTGCTACCCCTACTTATTGAGCCGATACAACGAAAGTTAAATTTTTGGGATTTCCCTCCGGCCTAGCCGTGAGAGGAGTTTTAGTTATTTGAATCTGCCCTGGATACAGAGAAATAATTCGGTCTTCAGTATCCCCGATTTTTGCACCTTTGATAGTAGTTATTCGCCGATCGCTAATATCAATTCTGGCAATACGCCCCTTTGTTACCATAAAATTAATTCCTTTTGGCTCTGTTTCCGGTCTAAAATAAGAGCAAGTGTACGCATCAGGTCCGTTCATTACAAAAACTAATTTAACTCCCGCAGCGCGGGATGCTTCATCAACTGTCATTCCGACTCGGATCGGCCCAATTCCATTCAGTGCTAATTTCGAGTTCTCTGTCAGTTGCGCTTGAGCGTTTACTGCTGTTACCCAAACCGCAACAATAACAATTGTGCTGATTAGTAAGGTGACAAACTTAGTTGAACTGTTTAACTTTCGCATCGATCGCTCTTGCTCCTTTATTTCTGTAAATATTTCTCTAACTCTGCTGTACGTTTGTCTGTCTCGCTAGCAAGACAAGCATCGCGAACACCTGGATAGGAAGTACCCGTTCTACCTGGGTCTTTGCAACTAGCATCGCGTCGCTGAATCCAAGCTAATTGTTCGTCAATCAAATTTTCTCGGTCGCGCCGATTCAGCTTCGATATTACTTGTTTGTAGACTTCATTGAGCCGGCGATCTGCTTGTCGGTAAAGAGCAGCACCACAATTGTTTATTTGAGGCGTGGTTTGAGGTTGGTTGCAAACAGCAGGTTCGCTAGCAGAGGAATCTCGCCCCTGACCTAAAACCACTGGAGTGCTGATTCCAAAAAACACCAAACTTAACATTAAATAAAATATCGATCGCCCTTTCATCAATTCTTTCTCCTGATTGTAAAATAGTTAACGTTACCCATCAAATCTATTTTTAACGAATGTATCCAGTCTCTCCAAGAAATTTTTGCAAGTTACTGAAAAATTGTTGGCGATCGCTCTCTTTGTAAGCTTCTTGCACCCGCCTCCATCCATCCTCACCTTCGCCCAAGGAATATTTGTCAGCCAAGTAAGCAGCTAAGATTGCTTTACCTCCCTCAGATTGAGTTTGTGTTTTAATGTATTCTTGCCATAGTTGAGCGGCATGATTTTTAACTTGTTGGGAATAGCGCCGTGTGGCATCTATCATTTTTCCCTGACGGTACTGCCAAATTTGTAATGGATAACGAGATCCGGCATAAGATGAAAACTTATATGAAAAGCGATCGTCGTGAGTGACAAATTCTACATTTCCATCTTTATCTAAATCCTCAATTTTAGGACCGCGGCAGTTTCCCCAGCGATGAGTGATGGCTGTGTATTTTTTGGTTTTGACATCGTAGCGGTAAATCAGAAATGACGTGCAACAGTGAGCGCCACCAGAATATACATCTAATATAATTTCTGGTTCGCTGTCTTTATCTAAGTCCCGAACTTGAAGGTCAGATAACCGACAGTAGCCCACTTCTTTTTTCGGTATATTTTGATTGAAAACTGTTTGACCGCCCCGGAGCAATCTCAGTTGCGGGTTTTGCGAACAAAGTCCGCTGGTGGGTTCAAATGAAACTTCTGCTCTCACATTCCCAGATTCGGCTGTCTTGGTTTCAGCTTTGGCTGCTCCTCCTAATAAACAGGAAGCAGCACCTAAAATTGTCAAACTCGTTATCAAACCCAAAATCGATCGCTTTTTCATATTTACCTCAATTTTTGGATGCGATGGGTCTTTTTGAACGCAGAATGCGGCTGATTTGCTCGTTTGTCATAAAAGGAGCTGTTAAATAGGTACTTCCCAAACGACCAGTTCCTTTCTCGGAGAATCTAACTTGAGTGTCATTTGCATATTTCAAACCAGAGTTACCTAAATTCCAGTAAAACTTAATTGCTTTGCCAGATTTTACATACTTCTCTCCCAAAGCAGGGTCAATTGACTCTATTCCACCATCCAGAGGTGGGTAGCTAGATAAACCGCTCTTTAAAATATAGGCTTGAATAGCACTAGGTTTATAATTAAAGTAAACGAAACCATTCCTAAATTCTTCAGGTAAGTCATAATCAGTACGGATTTCACGTCCCCCACCTTGTTCTACAAATTCTTTCCAAGTTATAAGCTCAGACTTGGGTTGTTGAGCAACATTTTGTACTCGCCCATTTATCACCTGAGACTTAGCTACCATCGAACGAGCAACTTCAATTAATTCATTACGACGAACAGAGCCAGAATATATTTTGAAATAATTATTATCTTGAACCCACGATACTGTATTCCAATCTGCACCTTGAAAATGGTAGCCATTTTGGTTTCTAGATAGTTCAATAGCATCTGCTCCCGAACCCCGCTGTCTATCCTCTTGATAATATTTCGATGCAAGGGTGCTTGAGGCAACTGAGAAACGCAAGCAAACTAGATTATATCCTCTCGTACCTCTTCCTCCCCTACTAAAGCGTGGAGGACAGTTTTTGTCTTCGAGGGCAAGATGAGCGCGTTCGCTGTTGACATCAAATATTAATTGGGGAGACATCTCTCTAGTAATAGATCCAGGTAAACGACTTGGCAGTCGAAAGACTAAGTTGCTGGGGAGTTTGTTTTTAATTTCGCCGATAATGGGTTTGAATACAGGATCGGGTTCGGCAATTGCAGGTATCGGTGAAAATACTCCGACTCCGACAATTATCAAAGTTACCGTTAAACTTAAAAGCGATTTGTTTTTCATGAGTTTTTCTGCTGCGTGAATCTATCGTTGGTTTGGTAAAGAAACGGTACAGCGAGCTGCATAAAATTGCCTGACAACCCGCTCTTTTTCTTCTCTAGTAGCAAACGGTATTGTTTCAATAGCTCTAAGGGGTTGGGAAAAAGCGCTGTAAAGAGAGATTCTCGGTCGGTCTATCTCGACAGCAGCTATGCCCAAATAATTGCCCTGCCGGATGAGAAATCCACCGTCCCGAAGGAAATTATTGTACCACCCGCTGCTTTTAACTTTGAGCTGTCCGTTAGAGGCAGATCCAATACTGAAGAAAGCGTTGACTTTGCCGCTGCCGGCTGCCAGCGTCCAAATAACGCAGGTGCGACCGGGAACCGCTGAGGGATAGATTGTCAAATCATCTTCACCGCTAGTCCAACTACCTAAAAAAGAAGCTGTTGCCGGGTCAATTCGCGACCAAGCTCTCGTAAAAGCTTCTAATGCTTGATGCCGCTGCCCCGAACCGAATTGTCTGGACTGCTGGGCTTGAGGTATGATTTCCTGCTGGAATTCTCGGGATAATTGCCGCAATTCTGCATCCGTCGGATAGCGCTGGGATTGTGCTAAGACTGGTAATGAAACATAACTTATAACTGCCAGACTTACCGTTAAACTTAAAAACAATTTGTTTTTCATGAGTTTTTCTGCATCCTACCTAACACTTTTTATCGGAGGCTCGTCAGCCATCGAACTAGCTAAATTAATAAAGTCTGACTTGAGAGGTTTGATTGCATTTCCATTGCGATCCAATCTGCATCCTACACTTACCCGATAATCTAAACCATCTTGCTTCCAAATCACGCTCAAAGAAGGTGGTGTTGAAGGTCCTCCAGAATTTTGAACGACGAAAAGACCCTCAATACCTTGCTTTAAAGTGATAGGCGTCCTTTCTAGCACTGCCCTATCTGAACGCCTGAGTAATTCTTTATCTGATTCCGTCCAAGTTTGATAATCGCCTCCTTATTTTTAGTTTTTAGCCTTAATGGGAGGTTCGTTCGCCATCGAAATAGCAACATTAATTACTTGCTCCCTCGACATCGAGCGAGACATGACCATGAAAATCATGCCGTCTTGTTCCCACATAATTTCGTGCATTTGTCCTCGGGTAGGCTGAATGTAAGAACGATAAAAGCCGCGAACTCCTGTTTTGAAGCTGATTGAACTCCCTTGTTGCTGATATTCACGAAGCCTCTGGTTGGTGTTTGAATTACGTCTTTCAACAACAATACGTCCCGTATCGCATACGGCTACAAGGCGCGTTTCAGGACAATTAGATGTAACTAATACAATGGCAAAATATCCTCCTTCTCGATCGTTAGAAGGTATTAATGTTGGTCGATATCCAGGTATGCCACTTGGCGGGTTGGGAATAACAGCAGGCAATCGCATCACCATACCTCTAGGGAGTTGAGTTTGAATATCCCGGATTAGCGGTCTGAAAATAGATGCGGGTTCAGCAGTTGCAGGTGGCAGCTTTATGAATGCTCCAATCCCTAAGATTGTTAAACTTGCCATTAAACTAAGAATCGATCGCCCTTTCATAATTTTTCCTTTCTGTTTACTAAAAAATACTTTGTTCGTGGGTGAAGCGGAGCTATCTCGTAAAGAATCGCCCTGTCCATTTGTGTTGAGTTGAAAAGAACTATCGACGCATATCACCTATTGCCTGGTTTACAGTTTGGGTTGTTCTTTGTGGGAGATACCCCATTTCGTAGCTGCGTGTACCTAGAAGATTCACACACCACCACATTTCGCTCGGGATTTGCAACAGCAATGCGAAGGTCTACTAAATATGTGACCACCTCAACATTCAAGCCATTTCCATTTCGGGTACTTGCATAGAAAAAACCATTGACTTTGTTGTCTTTTTTAAAGTCGTCGATGAATTGGTACTGAGAAGTATTGATATTCACTACTTTGACATTAACAAATCTTGGTTTGGATAGCTCTAATCTTCCAGCACCATCTTGCGCTCTAACTCTAGTCACCCAATAATTTTGATTCCCAGCTTTGAAATCTAAAATTGATTCGACATCGTAACCCGCAAATAACATTTGACTGCCATCTAACAAAAAAACACCATTTATAGGTCTATCAATTTGGGTAGCACTGTTACGAATCTGTCGTTGAATAGCTTCTCTAAATGAACTTTGCGACATAACTTCTCTGGGAACTCGCAACACCTTTTCACCTGTGCTCAGTTTTCCAATCTCAAATCGTTGAAATTGATTGATGTTCTGAGCTACTTGAGAGGTTATCCCTCCTAGCTTTGGCTGAGGCTGTGCATAGATTGGTGCATAGCTGACAGTCAAGACGGTCAAAGTTGTCATTAGACTAAGAATCGAGATCCCTTTCATTATTTATCTCCTCATTTTTTAGTGAATTGGTTCATCCGTATACATTTACCGTCTGTTTGGTAGTGAAGCACTACACCCAGCCGCCTTAAACTTCTGAATTATCTCCTGCTTTACCCACTCAGGTAAGTAGTTGATATTGAACCCAGGAATATGTGTAACGCTTGGAGCTTTTAATGAACCTGTCAGACTATAACCGTAAAGCCTTGCTTCATTTCCTCGGACGTATGTGTCTCCTAAATGATCTCCTTTTATGATAAATACATTATTGTTACTTGTACGGATAGTTCCATTAGACACGGAACCAACTGTCAATGATATACCGTGAGATTCTACTGTATTTCCTCTTTCACCATTGAGTCCTATATCAATGATACAAACACAACCTTTGGTATTTGAAGGATAAATAAATTTTCCTTCTTCTAATGCTCTGTACGACCCCAAAAAAGGAACCACACCTGGATCTACTTTTGACCAAGCCGATCTAAAAGCTCTCAACTGGTTAATTTCTGGAGTATCTTTTCGGCTCGTTTGTTGGAACGAATTAATCTGTTTCTCAAAATCCAGCCTCAACTTTTTAAGTTCGGCATCGGTCGGATATCGGTCAGAATTTGCCAATACTGATAATGAACCAGTCGCAATTATTGCAAAACTCATGATTAAACTAAGAAGCGATCGCCCTTTCATAAACTCTATCCTCATTTTGATTGTTGATTGTTTCAGCCTTTATTTGACTCAGCGTATGGAAGCAGTACACCCAGCCGCCTTGAATTCTCTAAGAATCTTAGAATTTTCTTGCGGGTTAGCTCTTGATACAGCTAACTTTGTAGGGTCTTGAGGGAGTTGTGGAGATGTATAAATATCAGAGCCTGGTGCAGCTCTTGCTACATTAAGGCTTTGAAGATGCTCGTTGTTGGAATTCTCTGATGAGTCGCTGAATTTCGGCATCTGTCGGATATCGCTGAGACTGTGCAAAAACTGATAAGGAACCAGCGGCCAATACTGCACAACTTATTATTAAACTTAAAAGCGATCGCACTTTCATAAACCCTTCTCTCGTTTATCTTTCTCTTAAATACTTTTCTAATTCAGCAGTCCGCTGTTGGGTCATGCGTTCCCTGCATTCATTCAGAAAACCTCGATAACCCGTGCCCATCCGACTTCCGTAAACTTCAAAGTGGCAGTTGTTTTCTCTCAACTCAATCCATCCTTGTTGTGCTTCAGAAATTAGCGATCGCTCTTCGCGACTTAATTTGGCAACCAATTGCTTGTAAACCTCATTCAGCCGAGTGTCGGCTGCTTCATACCTCAGTCGTATGCACTCCTTAATCTCTATGTCAGTTTGAGGGTTGTTGCAATTAGGCTGTCGCTGAGCGATCGGGCTTGGTGTTGGGCTGTCTTGTTTTAGCTCTGCAAAGACTGGCCAAGAGTTAGAAGGAACAACAGTCAAAATTATTATTATACTTAAAAGCGAGATTCCTTTCATAAACTCTCCTTTCTTCGTCTCCAATTATCTCACAAAAGCAAATGATGAAACTACTGTGTTAAATACTTTCTCTTCCACAGCACTAATTTTGTCTCCATAGTTAAAAGTAGAAATAGTAACTAGGTTTCGCTTGTCAGGGGTAAGAAAATTAGCTGTCAAAGAAGTATCCACGTCATCTGTTTTTCCTGTCATACTAGACTTTTTAATATAAACGAAAGCTTTTTGCTTAGCAATTGTTGTCTCTCTAATATTTTCTAATCTCAGAGTAGTTGAATTAATTTCAGGAATCAGCCGAGTTTCCGATGTGGCCGGTTGCACCCTCACCCACACAGGTAAAGTTTGATGACCGTAGCCACGTAACCGATTTTTTTTGCCACATTCTAATAATTTAATATCAGCAGGGTTGTACAAACTTATTGTCAGAGTATCATCCTGCCTTTTTTCTGTTTGATAGTTAGTTGGAATATCAAACGAGAACCCAAATTTTTCCTCTCTAATTTTTCTGGTTTCTTTAGTTGGAGCAACGCTATGGCCTCTTGGACATGGATCTTGTGATTGAGCTATTTTTAACTCAGTGGGACTTCCTGCTGTTAGTAAGCTTTCAGTTTTCGTTGCCAATCCCAGGCTGTGCTTTGATTCGACCAAACAGCCAACTCCTAAAATCACCAAGGTTGCAACTGTAGTGGACAACACTTTACCTTTTTTTCTCATCTTTTTTGTCTCCTTTGTAGTTGATATCAAAAATATACATTACTTGCCAGATTACAAACACCCTTCTGAATACTCAACTTCAGGAAGTTGCCCTGATGTGAAATAGATAACGCGCCTATTAAGCGTCCAGAAAATCAAACGATAATTGCTATCCGCTGCATCTCGCGGAACAAATGTCAAGTTATTTCCCGAACCGCCTAATGGGTTTTTAGTAACTATAATTTGTCCGGGATAGAGAGAAAAAATTTGCTCCTCAGTATCTCCAATTTTAGCTCCTTTCATGCTAGTAATGTTCTTGTTTCCAATCTGAACTGTAGCAATTCTGCCCTTTGTTACCAGAAAGCCAATCCCTTTTGGATCTTCCTGTAGTTTGAAGTAAGAACACAGACGACCACTACTGCCTTTTACCAATCTCACTCCCGCAGCCCGCGATGCTTCATCTACAGTCATTCTCACTTTGATCGGCCCGATGCCATTCAGTGCTAGTTTCGATCGCTCTGTTAGTTGTGCTTGAGCATTGACTGATGTTGCCCAAACGGCAACAATGACAATTGTGCTGATTAGTAAGGTGAAAAACTTGGGTAAACTCTTTAACTTTCGCATCGAGTGCTATTCCTCCTCTATGTCTGTATTCAATACTTTTCTAATTCATTCACTTGACCGAGAGTATTAAGAACAGCCTTCTATATACTCAACTTGAGGGAGTTGCCCAGACCTGAAATATTTAACACGCTTGTCAATTCCTGTCTGAAAAATTAAACGATAATTGCTATCTGCCGCATCTCGTGGCACAAATGTCAAGTTGTTTCCGCGACCGCTTAACGGATTTTTGATAACTCTAATTTGTCCTGGGTATAGAGAAAATATCTGCTCTTCAGTATCTCCAATTTTGGCTCCTTTAATGGTAGTAACCCGTTCGTTGCTAATATCAACTCTGACAATGCGACCTTTTGTTACCATAAAGCCAATTCCTTTTGGTTCGACCTGTGCCTTAAAATAGGAACAAAACTCTTCATTTAGAGGCTCATAACTTTTTACCAATCTCACTCCCGCAGCCCGCGAAGCTTCATCAACAGTCATACCCACTCGAATTGGCCCGATGCCATTTAGCGCTAGTTTCGAGTTATCTGTCAGTTGTACTTGAGCATTGACTGCTGTTACCCAAGTCACAAAAATGACAATTGTGCCGATTAGTAAGGTGAGAAATTTAGTTGAACTGTTTAACTTTCCCATAGCTCTTGCTCCTTTACTTCTGTAAATATTTCTCTAATTCCGCTGTACGTTGTTCGGTAACTCTAGTAAGACAAGAATTAAGCACATATCCATAATTGCTACCTCCTCCTCCTCTATCCGATCGAACTTTGTTTTGGCAAGTAGTATCGCGACGCGGAATCCAAGTGAGTTGTTCGTCAATTAGTTTGTTTCTATCGCGCTGATTTAGTTTTGATATAACTTGTTTGTAGACCTCATTAAGCTTGGTATCTGCTTGTTTATAAAGAGCCAAAAAACAATTGTTTATTTCAGCTTGGGTTTGAGGTTGGTTGCAAGCAGCAGGTTTGCTTGCAGAGGCATCTCGGCCTTGAGCCAAAACTACTGGACTGTTGACACTCAAAAATATCAAGCTCAGTATCACATTTAAAATCGATCGCTTTTTCATTATTTTTCCTCCTTGAAGTAGCAGAAAATATTAATTAGGTGTCAGTAGAAACAAGGATCTATTAACGTAATCCCCTGCCGAATTTTTGACCACTCGGATGCTAGTGAAGTTTCTGATGGTTGTATTTTGCGGTAGCCTAACTCTGGATGACGACTATAAAAGACTGCATCTGCTACTTTATTCATCACGGGACTAAATCTAATTATTCCCACCCCGTATTTTCCCGGAGTATCATACTCGGAAAGCCGCCACCCAAAATTAGACCCACAACCTCGCTCGTAAACTAAATTACCATCGCCCAATACTTTTTTAATAGCAGCCCATTCGTTAATATACTGCGTTTCGTTAGAACGAATTTTGCGGCTGTTCAGTTGTGGGTGCAGCCTATAGAAAATCCAGTCTGTTAACTCATCGATCGCTTTTTCAGGCGCGTTGTTGGCTGCAATCGTTACCGAATCAGCGACAGGATAGCGGTTCGGTTGCGCGAGAACCTTCACGGACAACAAAGGAACGGCAATTAATCCCAATATCAAATACTTCATTGCATCCCTCGATATTTCATCATTTTTACACTTTATTTTTTCAGATTTTTTGTTGGTGCGATCGCTCTCTAGCTACTTGTTTTAACAGAGGCGATCGCGTTTTGATGTTTGCCTCATTTTTTTTGAGAAATCCGTCTTTCAGAGCGCAAAATTTTGTTAATTTCCTGCTTTGTCATAAAAGGAGCTTCCAAACAAGTAAGTCTTAAGCAGAATTGACCTGTTTCTTTTACAAATCTAAGTTCTGTATCTTTTCCATAAATTCGACCCGAAACAGCTCCACCTCCCCAGTTAAACTTAATTGCTTTGCCCGATTTTACATAGCTATCTGCCTCTTCATAATCAATTTCTCTTACTTCAGATTTTACAGGTGGGTAGGTAGATAAACCTTGCTTTAGAATATAACCTGTAGTATTATCGGCTCCTGCATTAATGTAAAGATATCCATTTCTAAACTCAGTAGGTAAATCATAATCGCGGTCAACAAAACGTCTCCCACCGCGTTCTATAAATTCTCTCCAAGTTATCAGCCCGGAATTGGGTTGTTGAGCAACAGTTTGCGGCTTATTTATCACGTCAGAATTGGCCGTGACACTACTATCAACGAGAGATTGATTTGCCCTTGCAGCAAGTTGAGGTTTGCTGAATTGTCCGAAGCCGACAACTGCCAACCCCACCATCAATCTAAAAATAGAGACTCCTTTCACAATTTTTCCTCTGTTTCGTGCAATCCCTTGGAAAGCTACAAACCTAAGTGCCTTGCAAAACCGCCACTGCTGCAACACCCAGAACCCTCCACCTATATCTCTGCCTCGACCCGCTACTTTTATGCAAAATATGGATTATTGTTACAAAACTTTACAGAAAGTAGCGAAGTGTGGGCTGATTCGATCGCAAGCAAGCTGGCCCCGATCGAGCGGTGCTGCGAGTTGAAGAGGGCTCAGATCCTGAAAAAATATCAAGTTTGCTGAATTATGAGCGTTGAAATGGCAGGATATTTCGCATCGCGTCAGTAACAAGGATGCAAGGAACTTACGCCCAGCCAAATTTTCGGCCGCTCCGACACCAGCCTCCTTTCTGAGGGTTGTATTCTGTGGTAGCCTCGCTCTGGATGGCGGGTATAGAATATGGCATCTGCTACTTGATCGAGCACGGGACTGGATAAGGAGATAGTTCTTCCCTGTCTCCCCCCGCCCTCACGGTTTTTCATCAGGATTAAAATTTTATTGAGGTTTGAGACCTGACATTATATTGAAGATGCAGATACAGGAGGCAAGAAAGCTCAGATGAAATTTTCATTAGAACAGATGTACCCCAATATCACCCGTTGGGTATACGAACATGAGGGCTGGATTGAAATCGGCGATGGGGGCGAGAGTCCTTCAACATCTTTTGTGCGGGCGATCGATTGTGGTGGGATGCTGTGGTTCGGAAAAGATAGCTATGAGAGCCTAGATGAAGCGCTGCAAGACCTAGATGCGGGATTGGCAGTTGTGTTGAAAGAGATTTACGGTGAATGAAACAACACAACTAACAACGTGCTACTGCAAATAAAATCAAAAAATGGATTCAAGCCACTCAGGAAGTTGAAAAAGCTCGACTTGCCATACCGATAAGCAGGCTGAGGACTATCAAAAGTCTGGTTTTTTTTGATGGGCGGGTGACAGACGGCGCAGAGTCAATACCCTTAAAAAGGTTGTTCTACTTGTTCGAGATTACTAATAATTCCTTCTAAGTATTCTTTATTGAGAGAACTTAATAAGTATCCGCTAATTTTTCCTCTTTTTTCAGAAATTTCTGCTAGTAATAAACTTTGAAGATTTTTCAAAAAAATTAGCTCATCAACTAAATTTTTCACATACACTGTGTTGCTATATCTGTTTCTTAGACAATAAAAAATATAGCTCATATCGTAATAAGGCAACGTCAAAAATATTTTTATAAAGTCTTCAGGATGTAAATATTTCAAGAGCGGATAATCATAATAATATTTTTGTCCTAAACTATCGAAATTGCTGGCAGGATTTAAAAATATTGTATGTTGAAACATAGCGATGTTATTTTGCATCATATCTAGTATCTTTTTAGCTTCATTGGGCATATTTTGAATCCTTACTTCTTCTTGACATTGCTTAATATAATTATCAAAATCTCTAAAGCCAGGATCGTCTTTACTGTTAAATTCAATATTCATATAAACATCTGGGAATGGATTAGAACTATACTCTGTATCTAGTCTGCCAGAATTCTTGAGTTCATCAATATATTTTTTGACTTCATCAATAATAGATTTTTTGTCCTTGTTGTATACCTCAATATCAGAAAATAGCAAGAATAATCCGGTAATATGCTTGATTATTCCAATATCCTCAAAGGCCCTATTTAGATACTCTGATTTAACTAGATTGAGTGTTTTCTCGAATTCTTCATCAGTCAGCCTACTATAACGCAACAATTTCATCCAGTTGGGCGCATTGTCCTCTTGAAAAAATTTGGAATTTGGCAGTGATTCTTCTAAAGATTGTCTATCGATCAGACCTTTGTCAAAAAAAGCTTCCCACCATAATAAGTTTGGATACACTCCAGAAAAAGCTAGTAATCCACTAAAATAATAGGAGTTATAAAGGTTTTGATACTTTTTGTATATAGAATCTTTATGTTCAGTATTATCAGTATTTGCATTATTTTTTCCTGTTAAATGACTATAATTATTGCGCCTTCTCTCTGACATTATTTCTTCAGCTAACTTCCGATCTATTTGACTAATTTCTTGGGGGTGAAGTCTGGCACAAGAAATTTCAATAGAAAAAATTATTAATATTTCTAAGACTTCTTCTACTAATTTTGATTTATTCTGAGCTTTTTCTGGTAGGTTTTCAAAGATTCGTTCAAAATCCAAGATTACTTGGTTCAATATTCTTAAATTTGTACATTTTGCTTGCCTGTACAACTCTTCAAGGAGAGCCAAGTTTTTTGTCAAAATTTCTTTGACTTGCGAATTAGATATTTGAGCAATGGTTATATGTAATGCCCCTGAAAGGTCAGGAAAAACGTCAAAAGTTTTCCCAATTAGTTTTTCCTTGGTTTTGTTGTATTTTTCTTTTTTGTCTAGATCGTTATTTATTTCATCTTCATTTGCAATTATGACTACTTTTAAGTCTTGGGAATCTACAAAACTATTGATATATCCCAATATATTTTCAATATTTATGCTACAACGTTCTAAGTCATCAAATATTAAAAGGCTAAATTGAGAATCTTTAAATTTTTTAATTATCTCTATATCGGGAATAGATAAACTCCATCTTCCATCTTCTTGACCATCATTGTCTAAATCAATTTTTAATGTGCCTTTTACCAAACCTTTAAAGATTTTACCCGCTATCACCATCTCTTTAGATGCAAGTAAATGATTCAAAGGACTCAATTGTTTAAAAAGACTGTCTTCTATTTCTGAATAATTAGTGATGCCGTATAGGCTGAGATATAAAGATTTTTTACCTACTGTTTTTAATTTTTCACGATACTGATTTATAAACCATGTTTTACCACAGCCCCATTTTCCTTTAAGCAAGATAGCGAATTTAGGGGACTGAGATAATTCACAGTAATAGTCTAAATATTGTTCAATATGCTGATTTGGTTCAGAAATATACTGATTAGTTGTGCTAATTATTTGATCGGGCATATTTTTTTATTGGTAAGATGAATAAGGTCAAGAAGTATCAATCATTTAATTCGATCGACTCTCCTGTAATAATCTTTATTTTCTCAGTCGCTGTAAAGAATTGTACGATCGCCTATTTTGCTTAACGATCGCCTATTATATCACTATCACTGCATTAGTCTTCAACATCATTGGCCAGGAGGTAGGCTGATACCGCGAGTCAAAAAAGAGCGATCGCCACCAAATGCCAGCAGTACCCCAGACATTCCACCAGGAGGGCGATCGCGAAAATGCAACGATGCGAAGGATTTTCGCGATCGCCCTCAGTTCGAGAAATGACAGGCTGGTGTTTGGCAAAAAAAGGATATTAAGCGCTATACTATTTGCGATCGCAATACTGTAGGATAGCTATATCCTCACAATAGTTGAGATTTTGGAAATAGTGGAAAACAAAAATATATAACATACTTCTTGCAAAAATCCGAAAGCACCCTGAAATTATCTGCGTTTATCTGTGTTTATCTGTCTGACATCTGCGGTTTATGTATCAATCCGAGACTTATGCAAGAGGTCTAATAGTGTAGATTATTTGTATGGTTGATAGCATAGAATATGAAGATTATTAAAGGAGAGTAAGTTAGTGGAAAGTAATACAAATTGGCAAAATGCTGGTCTTGGATTAATTGGTATTGCAATTTTTGCTGCAATCATCTGCGCTTTATTTTATCAAATTGGTCAAGCACCTTGGCAATTTATTACAATTCTAATTGCTTCTTTAGGCGCATTGATTACAGTTGCAGGTAATTTTAATATTCAAATTCGCAACGAACAGAAGCCCAAAAAAGTTGAGATCTATGAGAAAGTTATTAACCTTTTCTTTGATAGTATATTTGCCCAAAAGTTAGGGCAAGAACCTAAAACTGAAGAAGAGTTAGTGAAAAGCATCCATGACATGACACCTGATTTAATTTTATGGGCGTCTGACGATGTTTTAAATTTATACATTAAGTTTCGCCAAATCGCAAACAACCAAGATTCTTCAACCACTCCTATTCTGTTGTTCGGTCAAATGTTATTAGCAATGCGAAAAGACTTAGGACATCAAAATAATCAAATAAATGAGGAGTCGATTTTAGGTACATTTGTATAGCCTTTCTCAGAAAGATGAGGTACAATGTTACTGACACTTACTCATGATGATTAAACAGAGAAGACACGATCTAATTAACTACAGTTACATGGTTCAGTAAACCAGGCGAAAGCGATAGAA
>NZ_JAHREU010000106.1:0-14670 GCF_020883145.1 Microcoleus sp. CAWBG27 | reverse complement strand
GATTAAGGGTGAAGATATCGGGAGCGCAATGGAATATTGAGAACGTTTCGTCTATCCTTGCTCTTCGCTGTGCTTATCTCAACGGTCAACTTTCAATTTGATGTATTTGCCAAAGTGAGATGCACCCCATAGATAGGGCGTAGGCACGGGGTACCACCCCTACAAATCTTTATGAATCATTTAGGGATTGCGATATTAGCGCTCGCTGAATAAAAGTAGAAAGCTTGCCAGATAAAGGGTTAAAGCTTTCTAGGCTCTACAGGAGTTCAAGTTATAGAATTATACAGGCTCAAAACCCTTGCACTTTCATTCTTAGTTTCTGGATAAATTTGGGAATGCAAGCAATAAACCTACTATTTTTTAAGCTGTGTAGCCTCGTTTTTCCACTACGTACACTTTTTAAGCAAGCCCTATATTACTAGACTTCTTGCAAAAGTCGGGAATAGGGAACAGGGAACAGGGAACAGGGAACAGGGAACAAGAATTGATGCAAACAACACCGCAAAAATATTTTTGCAATCTTGTCTACTGAAAATCATAATTAATTAACGATAGAGGAAAACTATAATTGTGCGATCGCCCGACAAGGCACCGCACTCATTCAGTTGACAGTTGACAGTTGACAGTTGACAGTTGACAGTTGACAGATAACATTGACGATCTTAGCAAAAAGTTTCAACTGAATCTTAACTTAGGGCTGTGAAGCAGGTATGATCGACAGGGGATCTGCCGAAGACGTGCAACTAGATACAAATTTACCAGTAAGTGATTGATGCAACCAGCCCTCACGAATCAGTTAAACAATGCTTTTACCCTTTTTCTCAGCTTATTAGTAGAAGCAATACCTTTTCTGCTGCTGGGAGTTTTATTCTCAGGTTTGCTGCTGGGTTTTGTAGACGAACGCAAACTCGTATCCCGCATCCCGCGAAACCCGCTGCTGGCGGCTTTGATGGGTAGTTCGATCGGCTTTTTGTTTCCTGTGTGCGAGTGCGGTAACGTCCCCGTAGCCCGCAGGTTGCTAATGCAGGGAGTCCCCGCACCAGCCGCGATCGGCTTTTTACTCGCGGCGCCTACCATCAATCCCGTGGTAATTTGGGCGACTTGGACGGCTTTTCGCGATCAGCCCGAAATTGTAGTTTTGCGGGTAGTCTTTTCTCTGTTGATAGCCACAATTATCGGCTGGGTGTTCAGCGTCCAAACAGACTTGCGGCCTCTGTTACACCCTTCTGTAGCCCGGGCGATTCCCCTCCCAAAACCCGAGTTTTCCGAAACAGAACTCGCCCCAGCCGACACTCCGCTACTGTTGCAGTCGGGAACTTTTATGCTAGGTCAGGGCGGTGCAGTGCCGATCGAATCTTTGCTACAAGACCAGCGACAGCCCTTAAAAACAGGCAAAACAGAAAAAACCTCGAAACGTTCCTCCATGTTCCACCCCGTTTCTAAAGAGCGTCTGCGCCTGCTTTTAGATACTATGGTACAGGAGTTGCGGGAATTGGGAGGAGTGTTGGTTGTCGGAAGTGCGATCGCCGCCATCATTCAAGTTGGCGCACCCCGCGAACTAATTCTCAACCTCGGCCAAGGCCCCGTTTCCTCGATTCTGGCCATGCTGCTATTAGCCGCAGTCGTATCGATTTGTTCTACGGTAGATGCTTTTTTTGCCCTTTCTTTTGCTTCCACATTTACCAGCGGTTCGCTGTTAGCATTTCTCGTTTTTGGCCCGATGATTGACCTCAAAGGCATCGGTTTAATGCTGTCTATTTTTAAAAGTCGCTCTGTAATTTACTTAATGGTTTTGGCCGCTCAGTTAACCTTTTTAATGACCCTCGCTGTCAATTTGTATCTAGGTTAATAAATTAGCCCGGACGCCTAACAATAGATTCCCAATTTCCAATTTCCCCTGACTAATTTCCCCTGACTAATAACGTGAGATCGCAGGGACAGCACTACTGACAACTAACCACTAAGAGGGCGGGCACGGGGGCACCGCCCCTACCAACTACCAACTAACAACTAGCAACTGACCAATGCCCAATGCCCTGTTTGGCCAATGCCCTGTTTGGCCAATGCCCCATGCCCCATGCCCCATGCCCCATGCCCCATGCCCCATCCCTCCGCTTCGCTTCGCCCAATGCCCCATGACCAATGACTAAAAATGAATTTAAAGAAAATTAGCCCGTGGCTGGACGCCCTAGCTATCTTAGCGTGGGGAATATTGCTCCTCAAATATTGGATCACCGGGAAATTAAGCATTCTGATTCACCCGAATTACTTTGGATTGACTCTAGCAGCCGGAATCAGCTTAATGATTATTGGCGGTTTAAAAACTTGGGAAATCATCAAAGTCGATCGCGCCAACAAGCAATCCCGGACATCCTCAACCAAAAAATCTGCCAGAAGTACAGAAGTTGAACACATTACTTTATTTCCCCCCAGTATCGGCAGCACCTTAATGTTGAGCGTCGCATTGATCGGTTTAGCGGTAACGCCACGCACATTTACCAGCCAGACAGCACTCGAACGAGGCCTCACCGAATCCGTGCCCATCACCAGACTGCAACCCCAAGAATTTCGCAATACTACAAAACCCGAAAGGCGATCGCTCATCGAATGGGTGCGGCTGTTAAATTTCAATCCAGAACCCGATACATATAGAGGTCAAAAAGTCAAGGTACAAGGATTTGTGATTCACCCGCCCAACGTAGCAGAACAATATATGTGGATCGGGCGTTTTATCATTACCTGCTGTGCGGCGGACGCCTATCCGATCGGGTTGCCTGTCAAATTAGCGATCGGTCAAAGTCGCACCGCCTTCGCCCCAGACAGTTGGCTAGAAATAGAAGGAGAGACGATCGTAGAAGAACTGCAAGGCAAGCGCAAATTAATTATTCAAGCATCCTCCCTCCGACCTATTCCCGAGCCTAAAAACCCTTATGATTATTAGACAGCCAGCAAGTTGGAGATTAAATTTTACCTTGGCGATCGCGAGATGGGCATCCCGCCAATCAGCCAGTGTAATCTCGCGACTTGAAATCTGTAGTATTTGAGATTGTGGGATGGGCCAAAAGAGCCCCTCCTCCGTAGGGCAATTAACACAAGGTAAAGTCAGCTATAAAAGTAGCAGCAGCATCCTGTATGAGTTGCCAACAGGAAATTCAGCAACTAGACTCGTAATTAGAAAATAAGTTCTCCCTATATGTCATCTGAAAAAAAATTAGCGATTAAAGGTGCTTTCTGGACGATCGCCAGCTATGGAAGCAGTCAAATTATCCGATTCGGCAGCAACCTAATCCTGACGCGCCTGCTGTTGCCAGAACTATTTGGTCTAATGGGTCTAGCCTACGTTTTTATAGCAGGTGTCCACCTATTTACAGACATTGGTCTTGGCCCAAGTATCATCCAAAACAAGCGTGGAGAAGAGCCAGAATTTCTCAACACCGCTTGGACAATGCAAGTTATTCGCAGTGTTTTTATTTGGTTTTGTTTAATTTTAATCACCTGGCCAATCGCTACTTTTTATCGAGAACCCCGTCTCCTGTGGTTGATTCCGATCATAAGTATAAGTACTCTCATAGGAGGATTTAAATCTACTTCCGTATCCATTCTCGAACGCAAAATGACAGTTAAGAACGTAGTAATATTTGAATTGACCATACAGGTCATTTCTACTACAGTCATGATTGTTTGGGCATGGTTCGATCGCAGTATCTGGGCTATCCTCGCAGGGGGTTTGACAAGCTCTATAGTGGAATTAGTATGGAGCCATTTTTTGATTCGCGGTCATTCAAACCGTTTTGCTTGGGATCGAGAGGCAGTTAAAGAAATATTTTCGTATGGAAAATGGATATTTTTGTCTACAATTTTATATTTTCTGTGTTCCCAAGCCGATCGCCTAGTTCTCGGAAAAATATTTAGTTTAACAATGTTGGGCATTTACGGCATTGCTTTTACCCTCGGCGATATGCCTCGTCAAGTAATGGTCGCCCTCGCAGGCAGGGTAATTTTTCCTTCTATTTCGATGCTAGCAGACTTGCCTCGCGAAGAATTGCGCGCCAAAATTCTCAAAAACCGCAACTTGATTCTGATCCCTTTAGCCCTAGGCTTAGCAATTTTTGTCAGCTTTGGAGATCAGATAATTGTAAGTCTGTACAGGAAAGAGTATATGGCAGCATCTTGGATGATGCCAATCTTGGCTTTAGGTATTTGGCACACGACTATCCACAATTTGATGGGTTCTTGTTTGTTAGCGATCGGGAAATCTCAGTACGCAGCTATGGGCAATCTGGCCACTTTCTTGAGTATCGCTATCGGCATCCCAGTAGGATATCATTTTATGGGTAATTTAGGTGCTGTGATTGCTGTAGCTGTCGGTGACATTCCTACTTATTTAGTAGTTACCTACGGTCTTAGGAAAGAAGGGCTAACTTGTTTTTGGGAGGACATGAAGTTGACAGCAATGTTTTTAGGGACACTAGCAATCATACTTTTTGTGAGAAAGTCTCTGGGTGGCGGACTACCGATAGATCGCATTTCACCTGAAGATATAAGACGGACTCATGACATATTTGTCAGTACAGTTCAGAGCGCAATATTCTGACCTCTAAAATATGTATGTATTTCCCATAAAATCCTGAGAAGCAATTCGTTGAATATCCATAAGCCAAGTGTATTGATATTTAAGTCACTTCTCAGGAGGTAAGTTTAATTGAGTTATGGACGCACGACAAATTTCAAAAACCAGTTTTTTGACCAAAAAAGAGGTAGCAGCCATTTATATTGCTAAAAAAATAGGTTTCTAAGAGTCGGGAGTGCGTCCTGGACTGTAAAATTTAATAGGGAAAAATTGGCAGTTAATTTTCAGCAGGAAGAGGAGAGAAAGATTTGTGAGTATTTTTAACAAAAAAATTAATCCTTCAACCTTCGCTATTGGGCAATTCAAACAGCCGATCGACCGGGTAGCGATTTTCCTCATCCTACTGCTGAGCGTCTTAATGGGACTGCTGCTACTGAGTGGCGATCGCACAGCGCCCAGAGTGCGAGACTTCACTTGGGAGAACAAACAAATCGGCGCCGCAGATACCGGCTTTATTCTCAACTTCTTTCGGCCGATGAACCACTCCACCGTCGAGGAAAACTTAAAGCTAGAACCGCCCCTCCCAGGTAAATTCAGTTGGGCCGGCAGGCGCATGGCCTACACCCTCAAAGATCCAGCACCCTACGGCGTTACCTACACCTTAAAACTCGCCGGCGCCACCGACAAGTATTTTGGAGAAAACAACCAATACAAAGGAACGCCAATTCAACCGTTTAGCAGTTCCTTCCGCAGCCGCGATCGAGCTTTTGTTTACATCGGCGTTGAAGGCGAAACAGAAAGCAGATTAATGCTAGTCAATCTCACCAGCAGCGACTCGAAACCGATACCGCTGACTCCCAAAGATTTAGTTGTCACCGATTTTAAACCGTATCCCGACAGCGATCGCATTTTATTCTCCGCCACAGATCGATCGATCGCCCGTACAGGCGGCACCCTAAATCAAGAACTATTTACAGTCACCACCGGCCTCAATCCCCAATCCCCCGGAGAAGATCCCCAACCAGCACAACCAGCAGGTAGAATCGACAAACTCTTAGACTCCAAAGACTACCAAAACCTCAAATTCGACCTCTCAGCCGACGGAAAAATCATCATTATCCAGCGCGTCAACCGCCGCAATCCCGGCGATTTCAGTCCTTGGATTTTGGAAGAAAAAGTGGCGCCCAAACCCTTGGAGAACCAACAAGGCGGAGATTTTATGATTCGCCCCGACAGCAAATCGATGGTAATATCTCAAAAACAAGGATTGGCGATCGTCCCCCTCAAACCAGAAGCAGATCCAGTAGAATTTTTGCCCAAATACGAACAAGTATTGGGGATGGCCCGCGACAACTCCGCCGCCGCCTACGTTAAATACAACAGCGACTACACTCGATCGCTCTTTATTTTAGACAACCAAGGCGCAGAACAAGAAATACTGCGGATTCCCGGTAGCATCATCGCCGTTTATTTCGATCCGCGCAAAGACAAAGACAACCAATTCCAGCGTCTCTACTGCTTGCTAGCCGAACGCCTCAAAACCGCAAGCTACAAAGAACAGCCTTTCATCGCCGCCATCGACCTCAAAAAAGAGGGCACTCGTTTGGTAGGAACCATCAAACCGCTGCTAGTTTTGCCCAACCAATTAGATACCCAAATCAGTTTATCTCCCGACGGGCTGGCATTAATTTTCGACCAATCAGTCACAACAGCAAAACCCACAGCAGCAGACACTCCCCGCAACGATAGCGGACAGTCGATCGCCACCAGCCGCCTCTGGCTGCTACCCTTATTAGAAATACCCGCAGACAACTCTCCCGCAAAAGTACAGCCAGAAGAACTGCCCTTTGCCGGCTATCACCCCCGCTGGCTCCCGTAAATCAATTTTAGATCTTAGATTTACAATAGTTCGGACAGCACGCACTAATTCTCAGAAACCTCGTTGCTGCGTAGATTTTTCCTTGCCAAACCTCTTATTGTCCTAGAAACCTGGTTTTTGAGCGTCAGTCATAATATTTTAAATCCACAAGCGTCAGTCCTAAGATGGTGGATTTTATATTTTAGATTGAGCCATACTAAATCGATCGCAAAAACTTAGAAACCCAATCCCTAGCCTGCCATCTCAAATCTCAAACCTCAAAGCTAAAATCTAAAATTACCATGACTCCCGAAGAAATTAGTAATACCCTTAAAGACTTATTTGGCGAAAATGTTGAGACGCCTGCTGCCACTTCTTGGCAAGTCCAAACCCCTAAATTTCGCCTCTTAGTCCTGCTTTCAGAAGACGGAACTTGGTTGCGGACTTTGCTACCCATCGCCGATGCTCAAGAAGCTCAACCTTTTTTCGAGAAACTGCTAGAAGCTAACTTTGACACCACCCTCGAAACTCGCTACGCCATACATCAAAACGTTTTGTGGGGAGTGTTTCAGCACAGTTGCGCTACACTCGCCGCCGCCGATTTCTCGGCCGCCATCACCAGACTGCTAGCTTTGCAAGAACAAGGTTTGTCCGACTTTTTCGGCGGTTTAATCGAAAGCCGCATCCGTCAAATCATCAAAGCAGCCAAGATGCAGGGACAATCCATAGAAACGACCCTTCAAACTTTAGATCGTTTTTACGCAGAGGGATTGATGGGCGAAATGGAACTCGGGCGAGAGTCTCGCGAACAGACTCTCGCCACTTGGCGCTATCAGCTAGAACGCCTCTGGCCCGAGGTGGAACCCTGAGAGGATTTGAGATTTGAGATTTGAGATTTGAGATTGCAGATTGCAGATTGCAGATTGCAGATTGTAAATTGCAAAAAACAGAGCCTTGTAAGACGGCAGTCGGAGTTGGGAAGTTCCCTAAAGTTCCATTTATTTAGAGTGGTAGGGCAGCAACGCCCGACGGTTAGGACTTTCTTAATTCCTGAAACCCTTGCATTCGATTGCTTCTTGCTTCTTGCTTCTTCCGATTTTTGCCTCCGCCCGAGTCTTGACCCTTAAGGCGCGGATTGGACGATCGCCATCCGCCCCCTATATCCCTCGATCCATCCCCGTATATTCACCAATTGCCCGCTATCGCTGTTCTCCAATTCCCTACCATCACCCAAAAATGGTATAACGCATAACCAAAGTGCCTTAATGATTTTTTAAGATTTCCGAAAACAGGCGATCGCATGGTATATCATGGTAAAAAGTTAATAACAAAGCTCCGTAAGTTCCACAAAAGCTTCGATCGTTTAACATTGATTCAGAAACCAAATCTTTATAGCAATCCTAAATGATTCAGATAAATTTGTAGGGGTAGTGGATGGTGCGTGCCTACCCCCTATCTATCGGGCAACCGGGATCTTAAAGATCCCCTACAAAAATTATGCAAATGATTTAGGATTGCTATACCAGACAATGCCAGGGCGATCGAGTTTTCCCATCCGGTGCTGCTGTAATTTTTTAAATTAATAATTACCCACCACCAATTACCAGTTACCAATAAATAGCAACTAAAGTTATCCATCATACAAAATTTAACAGGAGTTTCATCTATGTTGGCTGTGCATCAGATTAGCTCGGAGTTATCAGTGTTACACATACCTGCAATTTGTACTTGGAACATCTCCTTAGAATCAACTCTCCTGGACTTGCCTCTCTACAACTGCCAAATAGAATTAACTCAACAGGCAAAAGAAGTAGCCCAGGCTTTTGAAGAAAATTCCATGCTTCCAGGCGTCATGTTGACAAATATGGGTACTTTTGTCGGCATCATATCCAGGCGTCAATTTTTTGAAAAAGTTAACCGTCGCTACGGGTTAGAAATGTTTTTCAAGCGACCGATAGAGGTATTGTACAGATTTTCTAGGCAAGAGCTACTGGTGCTTCCTAGCAGTAAATTAATAGTAGAAGCCGCCCAGGAATCGCTTTACAGACCAGCAGAATTAGTTTACGAACCTGTAGTAGTCGAGGTTGCACCCCATACCTACAGACTGTTAGACGTACACCAATTAATGGTTGCTCAATCAATAATTCATCAATTGACAAATAAATTGCTCCACGAACAAACCCAAGCCAAACTTATCCAAACCGAAAAGATGGCGAGTCTGGGGAGGATTGTAGCAGGTGTAGCCCACGAAATTAGAAATCCGCTGAACTGTATTTGGGGAAATTTGACTTTTCTGCTGTCCTATTTTGAAAATTTGCTTCAGCTAATGTCGGTTTATGAAGCAGAATATCCGGAACCGTGTCCCCGAATTGATGCCATCAAAGAAGAAATAGAATTTGATTTTTTACAAGAAGATTTGCCAGTCACCTTAGAAGGCACGAAGTGGGGAGCCTCACAATTACTAAAAATAGTCAACGGTTTGCACCACTTCTCTCACATGGATGAGACAAAGCCCGTGGATATAGACATTCACGAATGCGTGGAGATTACAATGTTAATCCTGAAAAACCGCTTTAAAAATGGCATAGAAGTGGTAAGAAAATACGGCGAACTGCCGCTAGTTAACGGTTACTCGGGTCAATTGAGTCAGGTATTGTTGAATTTGTTAGTTAACGCTCTAGACGCCCTGACAGAGTATGCAGCCGATCGCGAACTAGATACAGAGTGCGCGGACAACTGGCAGCCCCAAATCCAAATTACGACTAAAGTGGTAGAAACCGCAGAGGGCAAGTGGGCCGCCATTGCGATCGCCGATAACGGGCCCGGCGTTACCCCAGAAAATCAGCAGCACATATTTGACACATTTTTTACCACTAAACCAGCAGGCAAAGGCAGCGGTATGGGCCTGGCAATCAGCCATCAAATCATCACAGAAAAGCATGGCGGCAAACTAAAATTGCGATCGCAGCCGGGCCAGCACACCGAATTTGAAATACTCCTGCCGATCGTTGGCAAAACATGATTAACTCAAGAACAGCCTTCAGGTTCGGCCATCCAAGTTAAGCGCGATCGGCTAGCTTAGTAGTTAAGTCCTCATTTTGCTTTCCCAGCGTGTTTCGGCAACTAAAAGTTCCAGTGGCAAATACATTAAGTCCCAAACTCCTCGGCCCTTCACTCTCCGAAGGCAGCCATCAAGATCTTTCCCTAGAGTCTACCCTCCAAGATTTGCCCCTGTATCAATTTCAGGTTAAATCGAGCTGCTTGGCCCTAGTAGTTGCCGAAATCTTTGAACAGAATCGCCCAATCCCGGGAGCCGTATTAATAGAAGCAGGAAAATTGGTCGGGATGATATCCCGCAGACAACTGCTGGAATATTTGCTCAAACCCCAAGGCCCCGAGCTATTTTTGCACTTACCGCTGAAGGTTATCTACAGTTACGCTCGCGTCGAAATATTATTGCTTGCAGAGAGTACAACCATTTTGGCAGCCGCTCAACAAGCTCTGCGTCGATCGCCCGAATTGCAGTCAGAACCAATCGTAGTCCAAATCGACTCCCAATCTTACCGGCTCTTAGATCCTCACCAAAGAACTGGGTCTGAAGCCCCGTCCTTCGCTTGACGGCTTTAATTCTCTAAACTTTGGTGATTCTATTAGGAAGGTGTGGTACGATAGAGTAAATCAAATAGCAAGGAATAATGAAAGCAAGGTATCAGTACAGAATATATCCAGCCAACCAACAACGACAGAGCTTGGCTCAATTGTTTGGTTGTGTTCGAGTAGCCTGGAACGATGCTCTTGCACTTTGCAAGCAATCAGAGAGAAAGCCTAAATCTTCCGAACTCCAGAAAATAGTGATTACTCAAGCCAAGCAAGCTGAAGAAAGAGCTTGGTTGAGTGAAGTCTCGGTAGTTCCTTTACAGCAATCTGTAGCGGATTTGGAGACAGCTTTTAAGAACTTTTTCGACTCCTGTAAAGGGAAAAGAAAGGGGCGTAAAGTTGGGTATCCTAAGTTCAAAAAGAGGACTAATAGTCAGTCTGCAAGATTTACTCTTCGTGGTTTCTCTATAAAGGAGAACGGTGGTGTCTATTTAGCCAAGATTGGAATTGTCAAGCCAGTTTGGTCGCAAGAGTTGCCATCAAGCCCTAGCTCCGTTACGGTAATCAAGGACTGTGCTAATCGGTACTTTCTGAGTTTTGTAGTAGAGATTCAGCCAATTCAAACCGAGGCCTTGTATCCAAGTATCGGGATTGATTTAGGAATTAAAACCTTTGGAGTAATGAGCAATGGGGAGAAAGCTGAAAGTCCTAGCTATAAAAAGTTAGACCGCAAAGTCCGCAAACTGCAACGCAAGTTAGCTCGTCAGCCAAAGGATTCAAAAAGAAGAAATGTAACTCGAATCAGAATTGCTAAATTTCATAATAGAATTGCCGACACCCGTAAAGACTTCCTGCACAAACTATCAACCAAAATAGTCAACGAAAACCAAGTGATTATTTTGGAATATTTAAACGTGTCGGAAATGGTAAAGAATCGGAAGCTTTCAAGGGCAATTAGTCAACAAGGATGGAGAGAATTTAGGACTCTCTGTGAAGCCAAGTCGAAGAAGTTTGGCAGAGAATTTAAAGTAATTAGTAGATGGGAACCTACTAGCCAAGTTTGCTCAGACTGTGGTTTAAATGGGGCAAAATCGATTTGTCTATTCGTTCAGTGCTTTGTCTAAGTTGCGGCAATGTTCAAGACAGAGAGTGCGATTCGTTCTGGAGAAACCCAGCAATGGGGGGATTCCAGGCATCTGTAGGGTAACTAATCAGGTTGAGTTCGCACTTAAATCCCTTACAGATGACAACTTAATATCCATGTGGGTGAGAATTAGTATCCTAGAACCCTCAACTCCCACCCTCCAAGCGCAGGAGTGAAAGCACTTCCCCGAAGGTAGCGACTAGCCATCAATCCTTCAAGCGGGGAAGAAAGACGGCACTGTAGGGAGCCTTACCCGACACCCGTCAAGCAAGTACCCATGAATAACGAAAGTGAAGATGCGTTGACTCATCAATACTTGTAACCAGCGAAATAAGGTCTGATACGCTGGGAGTCCTAAAAAGGCAAGGTCAGGGAATCAATAGTGTCTCAACTAAGTGATTAGCGCTTCCCGTAAACCTGGTGAAGAGCATCATTCTGAAAGGTACAACCAATGAATATTAGGAACGAAGTAACCACCCGTATGCTCTCTGTTGAAAGTCGAATCAAGAGAGTAGGTGCTAACCGGATGCTGCGGATTGGAAAGATTGAGTCAGAAGCGAATGCCTTGAGTAATTTCAAGGATATGCCAACAGACTCACGGTGATACCGAAGGTAAAGCCAACAGTAGTAGTCAATAAGTCATGAACACGGCAAAACCGATGTATGAATGGAACCAACTCCCCTGGCGTAAGCTAGAGCGGGAAGTGTTCAAACTACAAAAACGGATTTATCAAGCCTCTAGTCGTGGAGATGTCAAGTTAGTTCGCAGACTCCAAAAGTTGTTGATGAAATCGTGGGCTGCAAAAGCTATCGCGGTGCGTAGAGTAACCCAGGATAACCAAGGGAAAAAGACGGCTGGTGTGGATGGCGTCAAATCACTAACCCCAAAGCAACGTCTACACCTGATAAACAACCTAACTCTGGGTTCTAAGGTCAAACCAACCAGGCGAGTATGGATTCCCAAACCTGGAATCGAGGAAAAAAGACCTTTAGGAATACCTACCATGAATGACCGCGCATTGCAGGCGCTTGTTAAACAGGCCCTAGAACCTGAATGGGAAGCGCGTTTTGAACCTAGCTCATATGGGTTCAGACCAGGACGCTCATGCCACGACGCGATTGAAGCAATTTTTATGGCAATTAACAAAAAGCCGAAATACGTGCTTGATGCAGATATTGCTAAATGCTTCGACCGCATTAACCATGAAGCGCTGCTCAGAAAACTCAATACATCCCCCACCATTCGCCGACAAATTCGAGCCTGGTTAAAAGCGGGGGTGATGGACAATAGGCAGCACTTTGAAACATCTGAGGGTACGCCACAGGGAGGTGTCATCTCCCCACTACTGGCTAATATTGCCCTCCACGGGATGGAATGGCGGATTAAAGACTACGTGGAAACCTGCGACCTTAAAAGGTCAGATGGAAAATATCAACTTCCTTCAAGGGACAAACGTAATTCAGTCTCAATTATACGCTATGCCGACGACTTTGTAGTTCTCCACAAAGACTTAACCGTCGTATCTGGATGCAAGGAGATAATCTCTGAATGGTTAAAAGACATGGGTTTGGAATTGAAGCCAAATAAAACCCGATTAGTGCATACTCTTGAAGAACATGAGAATCAAACACCAGGATTTGACTTTCTGGGATTTCACGTTCAACAATTCCTAGTTGGTAAGTATATAACTGGGAAAGACTCAAATGGAATACCCCTAGGCTTCAAAACCATCATCACCCCAAGCAAATCCAAGTGTAAACTACACTACAACCATATCAAGGAAGTAGTTAAAACCCACAAAGGCACCTCACAGAAGAGGTTGATAGAGAAATTAAATCCTATCATTCGAGGCTGGGCAAATTACTATTCAACGGTTTGTAGTAAAAAGGCATTCTCAAAAATGGATGCCCAGATTTACACCTTACTTGAATCTTGGGCAAAACACCGCCATAGAAATAAAGGCAAAAAGTGGATAGCCAAAAAATACTGGAAATCAATCGGCGGTGATAACTGGGTCTTCGCAACCAGGGATGGGAAAAATCCCATCCGGTTACTCAAACATAGTTCCACCCCAATCAAAGACTATGTGAAAGTTAAAGGCGATGCGTCACCATACGACGGCAACCTGGTTTATTGGAGTTCAAGAATGGGTAAAAATCCCCAGATGCCAAAGCGAACAGCATCGTTGCTCAAACAGCAAAAAGGGAAATGCGCCCACTGCGGACAATACTTTAAAGATGGAGATGTAATGGAGCTAGACCATATCATCCCTAAATCTAATGGTGGAAAGGATGAATACAAAAATTGGCAATTACTCCATCGTCATTGTCACGATACAAAAACTGCCAGTGATGATAAATACGGCAATCAATCTGACTGCAATAGTGTCAAGCCTAAACAACTTTCTACCTGGAGATGGTTCTGGGATGAAGACACATTGGTAATGAGGTATGTATGACAAACACCGTATCACTGAGGAGCCGTGTGATGGGAAACTATCAAGCACGGTTTTGGAGAGCAGCGACTCTCGTGAGGGAGTCGCTGACTTTAATTGAAAATGCTGCTAGAAATATAGAAAAAGTCGGGATGGGGAATCGCCACGACTCTAAACGGACGCAGAGGGAGAGTAAGACTACGAAAGGTAGCATCACCCTGTGAAGCGTCAAGAATCACTGTGGCTTTAGCGGGCGTGAGTATTTCAAGCACTAAACATCGCCTACTGGCAAATTCGCGGCATAGAAACTCAAGTCCGCTACGAAAGAGCCCAAACTCAAATGATTCAAAGCGAAAAAATGGCTAGCTTAGGCCGTTTAGTCACCGGAGTAGCCCACGAAATTTTAGATCCGGTAGGCTTCATTTGGGGCAATTTAACCTACGTCAGCGAATACAGCAAAAACTTAATGCAGTTGCTCTCAGTTTACGACGCACACTGTACCAATCCCCCGCCAGAAATAGCACAGCTAAAAGAAGATATAGACTACGACTTTTTGCAAAACGATTTCCTCCGAACAGTTACCAGCATCAAAGCCGGAGCCGAACGTTTGAGCAAATTAGCAAGCAGTTTGCAAAACTTTTGCCACATCGACGATGTGTATCCCAAACCAGCCGACTTGCACGCCAACATAGATATAGCGGTTCTCAGAAAGATTCGCGGACGTTGTTGGGCTTCAGCCCCCTTAGTTTAAGCGGTTATACAAGCTGTCAGGCATACCTCATCTTTTTGAGAAAGGCTATAGCATACTTTTGCTGCTCAAAAGTCGTTTGAGCGGGGAAATCAGAGTAGTCAAAAACTACGGCTACCTGCCACCAGTCCCGTGCTATGCAGGACAGCTAAACCAAGTATTTATGAATATCTTGACCAATTCTATTAATACATTAGACCTCTTGCGAAAGTGCAATCGTTCGAGGTAAAATAAAACAAAAATTAGATTGAGAATATGAATTACGAAGAATTACAAAAGTTAACCCCCAAAGACTTTAAACGCTACTGTGGAGTACAT
>NZ_JAHREU010000105.1:0-15023 GCF_020883145.1 Microcoleus sp. CAWBG27 | reverse complement strand
ACCGAATTTCTCAACTTGGAGTTATTCCCTCTCTGTCCACTATTATTCGCTCCAAATCTGCTCTTTATCCCTTGGGATTGTCTTGGCAGCCAGATTAACTGCTACCCCTACTTATTGAGCCGATACTATTAACTTATAATAAGAGTCAACCAATATCTGCTCTACATGAAAACATTCTTGGTAACAATAAATCACTTGAAGGTAACAATAAATAGCCTCCTGCCATCGCTGTAGTTCTTGCAATATTTTCCCTAATCTATAGTAAGCTTTATAAGCATCGGGTTTTAAATCGATAGCACAGTTGTAGGCAGCTATCGCCTCATCTAATTGACCTTTTTTGTAATATACTTCTGCCAAATAGATGTAAACTTCGGCGTTATTTGATTTAATTAGCAATGCTTTTTGGTAATGTGCAATTAGTCTATCAACTTGGTCAGACATAAATTTTTTGTCTTAAAAATTAGAAGGTAAGGATTCAGGTGCCTGAAACGTAGTCACAGAGCGACTTTTAAAATTCAAGAATTCCATCAATCAATAGCTTGATTTTCAATAAGTACGAAACTAAAAGCTTTCATAGTTTCTTAATAAGAATCGGAACTCTACGATAATTTGACCAAATGCTTATGTCGTATAGGTTTTAGTGCTTTTGGTGTGACCTGAATTCTTACATTAGAAGATTCTAGGTTTAAGTTTAATAGCGCGGCGATAACAGACAGTTGCTTCATCAGTTTTCCCCTGTGCTGCTAGAATATCGCCCAAGTTTTTATGCGACCAAGAATAATCGGGATTTACCTCAATTGCCTTGCGGTAGGAGAGTGTCGCTTGTTCCGATTCACCTTTATTCGACTGAACTCTTGCCAAATTGTGATAAGACCAAAATGAAGGAAAAGGATTAGTTTCAGTCGCTCGATAGTAGCTTGATATCGCTTCGTCTTGCTTACCTTGTGCTGCTAAAACTTCGGCGAGTTCGTGATGAGACCAATAATGATTTGGCTCAATCTCAATCGCGCGACGGTAAGCAGTAATCGCTCGTTCATGGTCTTTTTGATGAACGAAACATCGACCCAAATTTAAGTATATTTCCGGGTTATGGGGAAACAGATTAATAGCGGCTTGATAAACCGACAAGGCTTCAGTCAACCGATTCTTTTCTACCAAAGTCTTGCCTAAGTCCAAATAGATTTCTGCCTTATTTGGCTGAATTTTTAACAACTGTTGGTAATTATCTGCGTCATCGGAGTTGGTTTGAATCGCTTTTTGATACCAACTAGCGACTGCATCTAAATCTAATCGAGCTCTTTCTTGAAACGCACGCGCTAATTTCTTTTCAATTTCCGGCAGTTTTGGGTTAAGTTCCACAGCGCGGCGATAGGCACTAATCGCTTCCTCCCAATGGTAGCATTGCGCTAGTGCGTCCCCTAAATTGTAAAACGCCCAAACCCAGTGCGAGTTAAGTTGCGTAGCTTGTTTGCAAGCACTAATCGCTTCCTCCCACCGTTCCAGTTTAATCAGCGCGTCCCCCAAATTATTATAAGACCAAAATAAATCCGGTTTTAACTCGATCGCACAACGGTAAGCAGTGACAGCTTCCTCCCACTGTTGCAGTTGACTCAGCGCATCTCCTAATTGATGATAAATCTCAGGAGAATTTGCGTTAAAAGCAATCGCTTGTCGGTAATAAACCACCGCTTCTTGCCAGCGTTGTTGTGCAGATAAAGCCTTTGCCAAACCATAATGGGAACCGGCATTATTAGGCTTTACCTTAATAGACAGTCGATAAGCCGTAACAGCCTCATCCCAAGCTTGTTTTGTACTTAAAATTTCCCCGATATTATGATAAGGTTGTGACAAATTAGGATTCAATTCAATAGCGTGCCGGTAACACGCCACTGCCTCATCTATTTTTTCCAGTCCCAACAGCGTATTCCCCAAAATTAAGTATTCTTCAGCCGTCCCCGCTGTGGGTTCTAAACTCAGTGCATTATAAGCACAAATTGCCGATTCGGCCGCCAAACCCGTGCGCTCAAAAACTGCCGCCAAATTCCGATAAACTCCCGCCAATCGAGGATTTAAAGCCAGCGCTTTTTTGTAATAATTAATTGCCTCTTGCCAGCGTTGCTGCTGTGCGAACACATTGCCAAGACTTGCCAAAACATCAGCGAAATTTGGCTGAATTTCTAACACTTTAAAATAACAATGTTTTGCCTCTTCTAGTTTCCCACTCGCTTGCAGTGCTTCCCCCAATATCTTGTAAGCAACAACAGCCTGGGGTTGAAGTGAAATCGCTCGCTGACACTGCGCGATCGCCTCAGATAATTTCCCCTTATTATAATAATGTCCTGCCAAAACAATCAACGCCTCCGCATCTTCGGAAGTAAGGGGTTCGGACGATTTATAGCTATCATGTACCCCATTTTTGGGGTTCGGTAAATCCAACATAGTCGCCGATTCCTTGCTGTCATGTACCCTATTTTTGGGGTTCGGTAAATCCAACATAGCCGCCGATTCTTGACTGTCATTTAATCCTTTTTTTGAGTTCGATAAATCCAACCTAGTCGCCGATTCCTTGCTGTCATTTACCCCATTTTGGGGGTTCGGTAAATCCAACATAGCCGCCAATTCTTGACTGTCATTTAATCCTTTTTTTGAGTTCGATAAATCCAACCTAGTCACCGATTTTTGACCGTTATTTAACCCATCATCGCTCGATAAATCCAACCTAGTCGCCGATTCCTTGCTGTCATTTACGCCATTTTGGGGAATCGATAAACCCCAGCTATCCGCCACGTTGTTAGTTAGTTCTATAACTTTTTGATAATAAATCAGTGCCGCTTCTAAATTTCCTTGTCGCTTCATAGCTTCCCCCAAATTTTGATAAACTCCTACCAAATTGGGGTTTAATTCCAAAGCGCGTTGGTAACAATAAATCCCCCGCGTAATATCATCCAACCGCACCAAAGTATTTCCCAGGTTGACGCATTCTTGTGCCGAAAATTTTTCCGGTTCCAGACTCAATGCAGCATACCAACAGTCTGCCGCTTCGCTAGGCTTGTTTAAATGCGTCCAAACTTTTGCTAAATTCCGGTAAGCTACCGTGAAATTAGGGTCAATGTGTATTGCTTGTTGATAATACTTAATGGCTGATTTCCACTGTTGCTGCTGTGCGTACAAACTGCCTAAATTCACATAGGCAGCGGCAAAATTAGGCTGAATTTCAATCGCTTTAATGTAGCACTTTCGGGACTCTTCTATCTTGCCTTTTGCGTGCAAAATATTCCCCAGCAATTTTATAATAGGTGCTGAATTCGGTTGATTTTTCAAAGCTTGCAAACAAGTTGCTTCTGCTTCTTCTAATTTTCCTTGCATTAAATAAACTTCGGCTTGTTCATTTAACCGCACTGCGGTAATTTCAGAATTGATAGTCGTTTGCATAGAAGTGGATTTTGCGACGGAGGGATACTGCACTGCGGTAGTTTCAGAATTGATAGTCGTTTGCATAGAAGTAGGTTTTGCGAGCGAGGAATGCTGCACTGCGGTAGTTTCTGAATTGATAGCAATTTGCGTAGAAGTGGATTTTGCGACGGAGGGATATTGCACTGCGGTAATTTCTGAATTGATAGGAGTTTGCATAGAAGTGGATTTTGTAACGGAGGGATACTGCACTGCGGTAGTTTCTGAATTGATAGGAGTTTGCATAGAAGTAGGTTTTGCGACGGAGGAATGCTGCACCGTGGTAGTTTCTGAATTGATAGCGGTTTGCGTAGAAGTAGGTTTTGCGACGGAGGGATACTGCACTGCGGTAGTTTCTGAATTGATAGGAGTTTGCTTATGAGTCGGCTTCGCAACCGACGAATTGGGATTTATTATATTGGCAATCTTCATCATTTCTTCCAATTGGCTCAAGCTAATTTTAATATCTTCTGCCATAGGATTTTGATACATCAACTCTCGGATGGGATAACAGACAAATACCTCCCCTATTAAATAGTAATGTTCCAGCCCTAAAAGTTGACTGATGATACAATAATAAGGTCTAAGATAGTGGGGAGAAACAAGTTCAATAATTTTAGTTCCCGTCCGGCAAAAAATAATATTAGTTAACCCACTGCCGTGGGGAGCCACAATTATTTTAGCACGCTCGAATAGCGCAATTTGTTCGACTACCGACAAAGATTCTGTCACAAAACTTTGAAAACCGAATTTAGCCAGGTAATCAATCACTTCTTTTTCATTGATTACCCGCCGATATCGAGACTTGGCTCGACTGATATAAATCCGCTCTGGGTAAGGGTAACTTGGCGAGGGAATGTGTTTGATAAATTCCTGTCGTATAAACTTCAAAGCTTGCGGTTGCAGCCAACCGATCGATCCCGAAAAAGATGGTACAATAAGTTGTTTAGCTTGGATGTGAGGGTGGCGATCGCTCTCAATAATCTTGGATTGTGAAATCCCCAACAGTGACAGCGTTTCTCGCTGAAAAGGTTGCGCGATGCTATTAACTAAAAACCAATCAATTTGCTCCCAATCTACCTTACTTTGACGTAAAATGTCGAGCCTGGGCAGAATATCCACCATCCAATGAAAGTAAACATTTCCAGAAAGTCCAGATAACACTGCAACTGTCCCATCAATTTGTTCTAAGATTGGTAATTCTTCTAAATTTAAAACCCGATGTTTGTTGGCATCATGTCGCAGACACCCAGGCAAAGAACCCGGATACTCGCGAGAAACATCAGTTAAGAGATAATTATCTGGAGTAATAATAGCAATGGCATTACAAATCATCCAAGAGTTTTTTTGCGGAACAATCCAAGCGCGTCCCTCTGGAATCACCGCTACAAAATTACTGGGTGAATCAAGAGAAATATTCGCTAAATTATTGTTAAATACATGAATGCCTAATCCCTGATAAATGGGAGCAAATTGCTGGTAAATTCGCTTCAAGCAGGGCGTGCAGTTTAATCCTTCACATCCCGGTTGTGAGGCATCAAAGTCAGGTAATTTGTTAGAGACTGGATTAGACTCAAGTTCCGACGAATCAACACCAACAGACATCTCTAATAAACCTTGTGTGGCAGGCATCCTAACTGCATTTGACTGGCTTTTTGGGAGAGGTATAATAGACATTTCTAATAAACCTTGTGAGACAGGCATCCTGACTGCATTTGACTGGCTTTTTGGGAGAGGTATAATAGACATCTCTAATAAACTTTGTGAGACAGGCATCCTGACTGCATTTGACTGGCTTTCCTGGAGACTGCTAATATAGCTAGCCCCGTTTAATTGTACGGTAACAACCCAATCTTTGACAGACAAAGCGCCTTTGGGAACTGAGTTATACCATTTATTAAAAGTTCTGGTAGGAGTAGGGACACGGCAGTGCTGTGTTCCTACTTCTAGCTGTGTTCCTACTTCTAGCTGTGTTCCTACTTCTAGCTGTGTTCCTACTTCTAACTGTGTCCCTACTTCTAACTGTGTTCCTATAGATTTAATGTAGGGCGACGGTGCATCGGGTTGAATAATTCTTGCCATGTGGCATACCATCACTGCCGCGCCCGGCCGTTTCTGTTTTACCAAACAATGACTCAACAGCCCTAAAATATCTACATTATTGGGTTTAATTTGTAAACCCTTATGATAATAAAATTCTGCCTGTTTGTATTCGCCATACTCGAATAAAACATTTCCCAAATGAACGTAAGTTTGCCAGAGATTGGCGTAAACTTCGGGAGCGTTTGATTGCCGCTGTAGTGCTTGGAGAAATCTGGCACAGGCAATTTTCGCCTTTTCCAGTTCGTCAATTTCTTTACCTTCTACTTCTTTACCTTCTACTTCTTTACCTTCTACTTCTTTACCTTCTACTTCTTTACCTTCTACTTCTTTACCTTCTACTTCTTTACCTTCTACTTCTTTACCTTCTACTTCTTTACCTTCTACAGAGCTTTCGTGTAAGGTTTGAAGAACCAGATCGCAGTAAGCTTCAACAAATGTCGGCTGTAGGGAAATTGCTTTCTGAAAGCAAGCCATTGCTGCATCCAACTTGCCTTCTGCCATGAGAGAATAGCCCCAATCACTGTAAGCTGAAGCGTTGTGTGGAGCGAGTTCTATCACCTTCTCAAAACACCGACCCGCCTGTGAATGCTGGTTTTCGAGTTGCCAAACTTTGCCAGCATTATAATAAGCTAAAACCAGATCGGGCTCTAACGCGATCGCCTTGATGTAAGCAGATAGAGCGTCACCGGCTTTTCCTTGTGCCTGAAGGGCTTGACCGAGGTTATTGTGTAAGGTAGCCCAGTTGGGGGAAAGAGCGATCGCTTGTCGGAAAACCTCGATCGCCTCGAATAACCTATCCAGCTTGACAAGAACGCAACCCAGATTGCTGTAAGCTTTGACATAATCAGGTTTAAGGGCGATCGCTTGTCGGTAGTTGCTCCGAGCCTCAAGTAGCAGATACCGCTCGTCAAGGACGACTCCAAGATTATAGTAAGCCGTTGGATTATTGGGTTCGCGGGCGATCGCTTGTCGGTAGCTAGTTTCCGCATCCGTCAATTCTCCTTGTGGGTAAAGGACGTTACTGCGACTATAGTAGATATCTGCCTTGTTTTCCACGATTGCAATAAGATGGGGAATTGGGGAATGGGAACCTAAAAGCCTTAACACATTAAGGTTGCTTGCTCTTTCTGGAAACAGGTTTAATACTAAATCCCGTTACATCCCAATTGTATGGGCGGAGGTATGTTTTTGACACTCTCAGGGCTGAAGCCACGCTCGATTCTGCGGACAGGATAGGCTTAGGTAACACCCAAAGTCTAACTCTCGCTACGGTCGTCAAGCACCGTCTACCCAGTTGGTTTAAGTCTAGACCTAACTTACTGGCTACTTTTCTCAAAATATTTGCAGCACCATTTAAATCTGCATTCACAATTCTTCCATTATTTGACTGATACAAGCCACGTTTAATCCGTTTTCCAGATGCTTTCCACCCAGTTGGTTTTTCACCATATTTGGGTAGGGAGTCACCATCTAAAAAACTAGCTTTTGAAGTATATGCTTCTTCAGTTTCAACAAATCTGATACCGTGCAAATCGCACAGTTCTTTTAACCTATTTTTCAGTTTACCTAAAGGCATTTGAACAAACTTTTGATTGTTCACTTTGCCAAGATTAGTGTTAGACTTAAAGCCTTCATTCCACCCGATTATCAGTGTACCAATTCCATATTTCAAGCAATGGTTGATAATTAACTTTGCAGATTTATTAACACCATCACGCATTTGGTGATTGCGTTTGCGAGTTACACGGTCTAGCCAACCGTCCCAATAACCTTCTGGCTTTCCTTCTTTTCTAGTTGCTACTTTCTTGTTCCACAATTGATTCATTGCCTTCATGGCACGAGAATCAATTAAGAAGGAGTTTCCTAATGTATCGACACAAGCTGCCAAATTGTCAGCAGTTCCCAAGTCAATTGATAATGCTTGACCAATGTCCAGATTGTGTTGTTGTTTTTCAACCTCGTAGGACATCTCAAGATAAAAAGCACCATTTTTAGGGAGAATCGTAAACTCTTTCACCTTGGAAAAATCAACATTCGATGGCATAGGTAAAAAGAATTCAGAAACTCCGAACCATCGCCTCACTGTTAAACCCAAGGAAAATCTTAACTGATTATCAACAAGTTTCGGTCTTAAACCTCCAGAATTAGGATAAGCTACTTTGAACAACTTAGAGCCTGTCAGGTATCCGGGTGGCTTGGGCTTAAAATGCAATTGACCTTTGATATATAAATCTCTTAATTCTTTAAAAGATTTGAAGGCTTCTGTGACTGACATCAATGTTTGCTGCATTGGTGTTGATGGCAACGACTTAGCAACCATTGATTTTGCAACTGACGATTCAACAGACAAGTCAAATTTTCCAGTTAACAGTTTTCCAGTTTTGAAAAAAGTCTGACGAGCTAAATAAACACCACTATTATACAGTTTACCTGATTGTTGACAGAGATACTCTAACAAGGCTTGAACTTCTTTGGTTGGAGACAGTAATACTTGCTGAACTCCCATTGTTTTTTGGGTTTTGTTCACCTCTATTTTCCTGAATATTGGTTGATTTGTCTACTTTTAGCTATTATACTAGATATCTCAAGTTCGCTCAACAAAATATTTAGAAAGAAAGAAAGAAAGAAAGAAAGAAAGAACACGGGGACTGAAGTCCCTCGCGCCGCTTCCCTCTCAGAACTGAAGTCTCTGAGTTTCCCGCATCCCGTATTACTTTTATGATTGATGGCGACGCACCCTACGATATCTACAGCATTCTATAGCAATCCTAATTGATTTTCTAGATCTGGAAAACCTGAAACTCTTGCTATACGAGGAGTCTAGGAAGACAAGGGGGCGTTGTGTTGTGAGACTCAGATCGGATTGCTATATCCGATCTAATTCCGAATTAAACGGAAACGATATAACTCAATCGAGACTTATATCAATTCCGGTTGATTCGGCACGATCAAACCGCAGAGGACGCACAGAACACAGAGTCTCCAGAACAGAGAGATGATTGACACTCTCAGGGCTAAAGCCACTGAGATTCTTAAGACATTACGATCTTAATATCCTGATTGCTCAGGTTCCCAAACTCACCACGTTTGCACGCTCGTGCGTGGTGATATCTTCTGGGCGTTTGAGTGTCTAGCACTCGGTTTCGCGGAGTCCCCACGTACCAAATTTAAAGCTCGATCTCTAATCGTTTTTGCAGCACCAATATCGGCGTGTTCGTGATATCCACATTCCACACAGATGAATTTTTCACCATCTCTATTTGATTTGTCGATATGACCACAATTCCTGCATTCCTGACTAGAATACTTAGGATTAACTTTAATTACGATTTTTCCTTGCTTTGCAGCTAGGTACTCAATCTTTAATCCCAAATCTCCCCAGCCCGCATCAGAGATAGCACGATTCAATTCCTTTTTTCTGGATTGCCCATTTTTCAGAAACCTCCCGGTTTTTTCATCACTTTTTACCTTACATCGGCGCATCATCCCAGAAAAAATTAAATTTTCTAGGGCAATTACATCAACGCTACGAGATACTATTAAGTTCGCAGTTTTCCATTGATACGCTTGGCGCTTATCGCTAATCTTTTGATGGAACCTCCCAACTCTAATAGCTGCTTTTTTGCGGTTTTTACTCCCCTTAGCTTTCCGACTAACCCGTCTCTGCCTAATTTTCAGAGTACGTTTAGCTTTTTTATTGGTTGAAAACCTAGGGTTCTCAATTTGGTAGCCATCAGAAAGATGAACCAGCTTAGTAATTCCTAAGTCGCAACCGATTACTTTGGGATTGTTGCCGAGAGCTTTGGGACTGTATTCAGGTACAGATTTATCCTCTATTCTAATAGAAACATACCAGCCATTTTGGCGTTTTCTGACTGTGCAAGCCTTGATGGCAAACCCATCTGGGATTGAGCGAGAGTCGTAAAACCGCATCCAACCCAGTTTTGGTAGGTAAATTTTATTACCCTTAATTTTTACTCCCATTACGAAGGTAAAAGATGTGAAGTTGCTGCGGTTTTTAAATTTAGGAAATCCCCTACCTTCAAAAAAGTTTTTGTAGGCGGTATCTAAGCGTTTAACATTCTGTTGTAAGACTGTTGAATCTATGGCGTTGTACCAAGGTCTAGCCATTTTCAACTCAGGCAATGCTGTTATTTGAATGTCGCCAGCGCTTCGACGCGGATTTCTCGCTTTGCCCTCTTTGTCAAGCTTAGAGTCTTTCCAAGGATTTCCAGTTGCGCTATTTTTACTTACGAAGCAGGTTAATGGTGAAGCTTCGCTTTTCGTTCTGATGTCACAATAATCGCCTTGGATAAACTGCTGATTATACTGACATATTCTATCACCCAAGCACCAATTATACTGGCTTCGCAGCATATCTACCCAAGCAGACATTTTTAATGACTGCGTTTGATTGGGTCGCAACTTGTAAGCATAGTTTGTTAACAATCTTTCTCACCTCCTTAGTTTGTATTTTAACGTCTTTTTGTGGTCTTAAATATTAAGAATTAAGAAAAATTCAAGGCGGTTGAAACCGCCCGTGTCGCTTGCATCTCAGGACTAAAGTCTCGCTCGTTTTCCGCTTACCGAATATTTTTTTATAATTCCGATACTAAGTAGGTAGACGCAAATAAACCTTGCTGTGTAACCGAATGTGTATTGCTGCTAGAACCGTAAGCGAATTGCGACGTTTAACGAACAATGACATAGTTATATATTTTCGCACTCATCTACTTAAGCTGTTAGTCATTTAAATTTATTGCTTGAACCCGTTACAGCATGGGGTCTGAGCCACAAATAGTGCAGTTTGAATGTCGAACAGCTTAGTGCAGTTTGAATGTCGAACAGTTTAGTGCAGTTTGAATGTCGAACAGCTTAGTGCAGTTTGAATGTCGAACAGCTTAGTGCAGTTTGAATGTCGAACAGCTTAGCGGGACTTAGACAAATTTGGAGCTAAAATTAGGCTATAACCCTCTCTGACAAAGCGATTTACATCTCCGGGGGGTCAATGAGGCTCAAACCCAGTCACAGCCATAAAAAGCATAAATTCACCTTAAACTCTTACTGTGAATGGATTTTAGCCTGTTTTACGGCTATATTTTGTCTAAGTCCCGTTAGTGCAGTTTGAATGTCGAACAGCTTAACGGATTTGATATTACGCAACAATCCCAGGAAACGGGGCAACCGCGGGGGGTTTGCCCCTACAAAACGCACTTGTATAGAGGCTTTGTGTCTAGGGATATTTACACGATATCAAAGTCGTTAGAACTGATATTCAGATTTGGTTGAAGCTGCATAAACGGCACTTCATCCCCCAGCGTACCCAAAGGATTGTAGTATACCAAACCACTTGTTTTGTCGTAAATTACCCGAGCCGGACTCGCACCCTGATTATTGACATTAAAGTTATCGGTAACGCTAAAAAGGCTTGCTGGCAACGTACCGGGTTGCAACACGGGAAAGACTCTGCGATCCAATTGAATCTTATCTTGTGCGGGTGTGAAATCAGTCAACGTATCTAACCCAAAAGGATTTCTGTTTTGGCCGCCACCAACTGATACCGCTGATTCGCCCGGTTCGACATACTGGAACCGGAACGTATCTGCCCCCTCGCCCCCCGTCATTAAGTCATTGCCGACACCACTAAACAACATATCATTGCCTTCACCACCGCAGAAGGTGTTATTTCCTGTACCGCCATAAATAGTATCATTGCCTTCACCACCGCAAATTGTATTGTTACCCTCATCGCCGAACAGCAAATCATCTCCACTGCCGCCGTCAACGATATCGTTACCTGTACCCCCATAAATAGTATCATTGCCATCTCCGCCAGAAAGCGAATCCTCACTCTCATTGCCAAAGATCGAGTCATTTCCAGACCCTCCAAATAGCAAGTCGCGCCCTTGAGAATCTAGATTGTTTGCCTCTCCTGTACCACCGTATAAAGTATCATTGCCCTCACCGCCTACGAGGGTATCATTGCCAAGTTGACCCCAGATCAAGTCATTATCTTTGCCACCATAAACGAGATCGTTACCCTTTCCGGCATAAATGGTATCATTGCCAATGCCACCCGCGATCAGATCGTCTCCACCATCGCCAAAGAGCAAATCTCCCTCATCATTTGTATCCGTAGTATTTAGATCGCCGTAATCACCGATAATCGTATCTTGACCTCGACCGCCATAAAGAGTATCAGCCCCTTTTTCGCCATAGATCAAGTCATTTCCTTTACCGCCATAGGCGCGATCGTTGCCATTACCGCCAATGATGGTATCGTTTTGTTCCATCCCAAACAATACATCGTTGCCACTACCACCAAAGAGCAATGCAGGTTGATTCTGCATTTGGGCAGACAAAGATTGATTCTGATTGCGCTTTAATATATCTACGACACCACCATAGATTGTGTCATCGCCACTGCCACCAATTAAGGTATTAGCACCGAGATCGCCCCTGATTAAGTCATTGCCTTTGCCACCGTACACCAGATCGTTGCCGTTGCCGGCGTGAATGATATCATTGCCCTTGCTGCCGAAAATGAGATTGTTGCCTCCTCCATCAAAGAGCAAAATGTCATTTTTAACTGCACTGTTAGGAAGACTGCTGCCATTATCGCCAATAATCGCAATGCGCCCGTCGCTGGTAACTTTTGGCGGTTGCACTGGTGACTGAAATATAACCGTTGGCGGTTCTGGGAGTTCTGGACACTCGCACTCTGAATTGGGTAAGCTGACTTTGGTGGGAATGAGAGTTGGGCTTGAACTTGAGGATGATGGCGTTGTCGAAGTACCATTATCGATCGATGATGGCGTTGTCGAAGTACCATTACCGATTAATGATGGCTGTGTTTCAACGCCTTGAATATCCATACCACCGGCAGCAACGGGTCGGGATGGCAGGATTGGGGAAGAAGGCGCAGTCGAATTGTTGGGAGTTGTTACTTGTGACATCAGTTTTTTTGCAAATTAAAAATATTCACGTTGGGTGATAACCGCGCTTGAAACTAATAGCTTTTATACGCCGAAACCATTTTTTGGGAATTTGAGTTCTTCTCTGCGACGTGTGAAAAGCCTGAAAGCCTCCTGAAAGCCTTTTCTTTTTTGTATTAGTGCGTGATGGTTAACCTAAATAGAATCTAGGGTTAACCGTTGTGTTAAAAAAAGATAAGTCTCCCATTGCCAGCCCGCTATAGCCTTTCGAGTTCCCATATGAGGTACATAACGCATAGGCCTCCGTGGCCTCCGTGGTCCCCGTGGGCTCCGTGGCCTCCGTGGGCATACCTCACTTTTTCGAGAACCGTTATAGCTGAGTGCAATCAAGGGATTTGCATCATCAATCGCGTTGGCGATCGTCGTCTCTTCAAAGAAGAACATTTAACGATCGCCTGAAGCGAAGCGGTAATTTTCAACGTTTGAGCGACTTCTACCACCACTTTGATGCGGGCTGGTATCAATTAGCAAATCATTACCCTGAATCACGTCCGCCAGTCAATTTTTATTTTATATGTTTGAGTTCTCTTTGAAAAGGGAGCAGACTGCTGAGTCGATCGGGCGATCGCGCTTTTGCCACTGGGCGACGTGCCGTTTTTTGACGATCGCGGGTTGTTTGCCGATCGACTTCTTACTGTTCCTCCACCGTACTCACCTTTTTTAACCCTTGCTGAATCGCTCTTAATCCCACATTCCGCACCCTCAACTGTCACAATCGGTTTTTACTTATTTTAATCCAGCAATAAAGCTATAAATTATACTACTATACCGTACATTAACGGGTAAAAAACTTTTTAAAGGCATAATTTATAACTTTAAAAATAGAGTTTTCTGCGTAATTATGCTGTGTGACACCCCAGGGTGCGAAATCTGGGCTGAATTGTTACATTGCGAAGCTGAGAAATTTCAGATAGCAACTGCGAAGGGGATTAGGACGCAGAACGTACCAAAACGGTAAAACTCTGCACCTTCCCCCTGTCTCCTGTTGCTGAAAAAAGCGCGATTAGCCCTCCACTTGACAGAGTGTACGGGCTACAAAAGTGCCATACACCGAGTTGTAACTTACTGTCAACTGAGTCACCTGATACTTTTAACCGAGACATCTTCCGACATTATGAATATCCTGAATGTCTAGTACAACATCACCAATTGAGTTGGTAAAGGTAGTATCCCACATTGCTTTGAGAATAATTCCCAAAGCTTCCTTAAAAGAACGTGGTATTTCATAACCACATTCATGGCATTTAAAGTTCTTATAACTACCAAATTTTCTAGGAATATGACCGCATTTTGTGCAAATCTTGGAAGTATATTATTCAGTTATTCTGACCAGTAAACATCTCCCCAAATTAGGTTTTTGTCCAGATAGGGGAAGGCTTCCAGAAACTTTTTAGGAGATGTCTATTATACACATACCTCTTTGGGAAAACGCTGCGGCACGAGTTTATATTGTTTTCCCAGCCATAACTTCGCCTCTTCATAAGTAAAACTTAAAAATACTAGCCGATTGTTTTGAGATGGATCGTAAACACAGCTAATTCCCTGCTTGTCTCTAACCAATAGCATAACTTTTAGAGGAAAATTAGTTGTATCTATCCACAGTTCTGTAAATTCCCAGTCATCTGCTGGATGTTCCATGAGATAAAATGATGTACTTTCAATTTCCCAATCAACCCATTCTAACGGGTCTTCAAAAGCACCTTCTAGTCCAAATAAACTTACTGTTTTACCAACATCGGGAAAATCATCATCTATGACTGTTCTAGAGTTTTCTTCTAAAGGCTTGAAATGATGAGAACCAGGAGGTTCTTCTACATATCCGGTTAACTGACGTACCGATGATTTCACTCCATCAAAAATTAGGTAAGATTTTGACAGGAAAATTATTTCATTTTGGGGATTAAGTGGATGACTTGGTAGTAAGCCGAGTTGACGGGTGGGAATGACGATTTTTGAATCACGAATTAAAGGTCGATCGAAGTTACAATTTGTGAAATAGAGTCTGTCAAAACGATCGGTAATTACAGTCATTTGATTTTCTCCAAAATAGTCGTTTTTATGCTCGATAGCGGGATTTCTAAAGTGCCATCCTACCTCGGTAAATCAAAGACTATACCGAGGGCTTCCAAAGAATCACTTCTTCGGTTTCCTGGTTACTTTCTTACGAGATAATGTAGTCCACTTCGGGTTTTTTTGACGCAGGCGATCGTACTTGAGAATGCAAGACATTCATCAAAACTTCGGCGCACTCAAGAGCGATCGCCCGTGGCGCTTGCCGATCGCCCGTGGCGCTTGCCGATCGCCCGTAGCGCTTGCCGATCGCCCGTAGCCCTCGCCGATTTCACCTGAAGCCCACATTCCGCAGATGTGGGTTTGATTTTTTTACCAGTTGTGAAAACTGGAAGCCCAAAAACTTTTGGGCTGAACCTATGCGGTTTTAGAGTTACAGATACTTGTCAAATTCACCTAAAATAA